>NZ_DJSX01000048.1:0-28399 GCF_002439135.1 Pseudomonas sp. UBA6323
ATCGTGGTGGTGGCCCTGGGCTTCCTCTACAACATCGGCATGACCCTGCTCAAAGGTCGCAAGACCACGGTCAGCGTGGTGATGATGACCGGCCTGATCGGCCTGGCGGTAATGTTCCTGTTCTCCTTCTTCAACCCGGAAAACCTCGCCCGCGACAAGTACTACTGGTGGTGGGTGGTACATCTGTGGGTGGAAGGCGTGTGGGAACTGATCATGGGCGCGATGCTGGCCTTCGTGCTGATCAAGGTCACCGGCGTCGACCGCGAGGTGATCGAGAAGTGGCTCTACGTGATCATCGCCATGGCCCTGATCACCGGCATCATCGGCACCGGCCACCACTACTTCTGGATCGGCGCACCAGGCGTATGGCTGTGGCTGGGTTCGATCTTCTCGGCCCTGGAACCGCTGCCGTTCTTCGCCATGGTGCTGTTCGCCTTCAACATGGTGCGCCGTCGTCGTCGCCAACACCCCAACCGCGCCGCCGGCCTGTGGGCACTGGGCACCACCGTGACCGCTTTCTTCGGTGCCGGCGTGTGGGGCTTCCTGCACACCCTGGCACCGGTGAACTACTACACCCACGGCACCCAGTTGACCGCCGCCCATGGCCACCTGGCGTTCTACGGGGCCTACGCGATGATCGTCATGACCATGATCTCCTACGCCATGCCGCGCCTACGTGGCATCGGTGAGGCGCCACAGGAAAGCGCCCAACGCGTCGAGATCGCCGGCTTCTGGCTGATGACCATCTCCATGGTGCTGATCACCCTGCTGCTGACCGCCGCCGGCGCCGCGCAGATCTGGCTGCAACGCTGGCCGAGCGACAACGAGGCCATGGCCTTCGTGGCCACCATGGACCAGCTGGCGCCGTACTTCTGGGCGCGCCTGGTTGCCGGTATCGGCTTCGCCCTCGGCCTGGTCTGCTACCTGCTGAGCTTCATCCAGCGCAAGAACATCGTGATGGCCACCGCCTGATCGACGACAAGGGGTAACGGTGGGAGGCGCTTCAGCGGCGACAGTCGTGGTTGAAGCCCTCCCACATCTCATTTTCAGGGAGTCGGGTATGGCCTTCAGCATCGAAGTCGAGGAATGGGTCGGCAGCGTCTGGCACCGTTTCATCACCCGCCGCAGCGACCCGGACTTCACCCACGCCCAGGTGCAGCTGAGCGACCAGCAGCGTGCCCTGGCCCTGCTCTTTCACGCCATTGGCGGTGCCAGTGGCGTACAGATCCAGGCCGCGCAGCCGCGTGAACTGTTGTTGCGGCGCAGCCTGCTGCAACAGGTCGCTGGCACCTGCAGGCAGATGCCGGTGGCCTGGCGCGATGCGCAGAACATGCGCCTGCCGCCGACCCTCGCCGTGTTCCCGCAGGCCGAGCTGAACCGTGAGCTGTACCGCTGGCTGGCGATGCTCGGCGCGGTCGCCGACGGCATGCGCCACTGGGGGCGTGACAACCAGCGCTGGGTGAACGAGTTGCTGCAACGCTACCCGGCCATGCGCCCTCGCTACCAACGGCTGGTCGACGCGCACCTGCGCCTGCGGCCCGCCCCCGACAGCCTGCCACCCGCCAGTGCGGCGCTGGAGCGTGACCTGCGCCAGGCGCTGCGTGAGCCCGGCAGCGTCACCCATTTCGCCCACGACGAACGTGCCCCCTGGCCATTGCCGCTGTGGCTGTATCCGCCGCAGGGTCAGGGCCCCGGCGCCTCCAGCGAACTGCCCGAGGAAGGTGAAGGCAGCGCCCGCAACCCCAACCCGGCGCAGCGCTCACTGCGCAAGCGCGCCTCGCGCATCGACGACACCAGCGGCAAGGGCGGCCTGCTGCTGTTCCGCCTGGAGAATTTGTTCAGCTGGTCCGAACACGTGCAACTGGACCGCTGCAACGATGACAGCGAGGACCTCGATGCCGCCCGCGTGGCCGAGGACCTCGACGAGCTGACCCTGTCGCGCCAGCGCACGCGCAAGGGCGGCGGCCTGCATCTGGACCTCGACCTGCCATCGCCGGAGCAGGACGATGTGCCGCTAGGTGCGGGACTGCACCTGCCGGAGTGGGATTACCGGCGCTCGGCCCTGCTCGAACGCCACGTCAGCTTGCAAATCTTCCACCCCCACGCGGCCGAGGCGCTGCCGTTGCCGACGCACCTGGCATTGTCGGCACGGCGTCTGCGCCGCCAGTTCGAGGTATTGCGCAACGACCGCCAATGGCTACGCCAGCAGCCACAGGGCAGCGAGCTGGACCTCAGCGCCTGGCTCGATTTCCAGGTGCAGCGTCAGCAGGGCAAGGCCTGCGAGAAGGGCCTGTTCCTCGAACAGCGCAGCACGCGCCGCGAGCTGGCCTGCCTGCTGCTCGCCGACCTGTCGATGTCCACCGAATCGCACCTCAACGACGAGCAACGGGTCATCGACGTCATCCAGGACAGCCTGCTGCTGTTCGCCGAGGCGCTGTCGGCGGCTGGTGACGATTTCGCCCTGTATGGCTTCTCCTCGTTGCGCCGCCAGCAGGTGCGCATGCAGGAACTCAAGCCGTTCGGCCAGCGCTACGACGAGCAGGCGCGCGGGCGCATCCTCGCCGTGCGCCCCGGCTACTACACGCGCATGGGCGCTGCCATCCGCCAGGCCACCCGCCTGCTCGGCGAGCGCCAGCAGAGCCAGCGCCTGCTGTTGCTGGTCACCGATGGCAAGCCCAACGACCTCGACCTCTACGAAGGCCGTTACGGCGTGGAGGACACCCGCGAGGCGGTGCTCGAAGCCCGCCGCGCCGGCGTGCTGCCGTTCTGCATCACCATCGACCAGCAGGCCGGCGACTACCTGCCGTACATGTTCGGCGCCGGCGGCTACACGCTGATCGACAAACCGCAGCATCTGCCGCTGTACCTGCCGCAGCTGTATCGGCAACTGACAAGGCGCTGAATAGAGGTGTTGTGTGGCCGCGACGGGGCGCCTGGCTTGCCCGCGAATGGTTGAAGAGCCCGCGGACAAGGCTAGGCGCCCCCGTCGCTCCCACAATTAGTGGCTACCACAACCGAGTCAACAAACGGATAAAAAAAGGGATGGCCGAGGCCATCCCTGAAGGTTGAGGCTGGTGAAGGCCTCCTATGAAAACGGTTGCTCAGGCAGCGTTGTCGCTGTTGTAGATCTCGCGATCCAGCTCTTTCTCGCTGCTGCCCACCAGTGTGGTGGTCATCAGGTCGCCGGCGACGTTCACCGTGGTGCGCGCCATGTCGAGGATGCGGTCGATACCGGCGATCAGCGCCACGCCTTCCAGCGGCAGGCCGACCGAGGTCAGCACCAGGCCGAGCATGATCAGGCCGGCGCCGGGTACACCGGCGGTGCCGACCGAAGCCAAGGTGGCGGTGAGGATGATCATCAGGTACTGGCCGGCATTCAGATCGACGCCGAAGGCCTGGGCGATGAACAGCGCCAGCACGCCCTGGTAGATTGCGGTGCCGTCCATGTTGATGGTGGCGCCTACCGGCAGCACGAAGCCGGCCACGCCCTGCGACACACCGAGGTTCTTGCGCGCGCACTCGATGGACACAGGCAGGGTGCCGGAGCTGCTCGAGGTACTGAAGGCCACCGCCAGCGCCGGGGCGATGCCACGGAAGAAACGCAGCGGGCTGAGGCGCGCCAGGCCACCGATCAGACCGCCGTAGATAAGCAGCATGTGGGCGATGCTGGCCAGGTAGATCACGCCGATCACACCGGCCAGCGGCAGCAGCACCTCGATGCCGTGGGAGGCGACCACGCCGGCGATCAGCGCGAACACGCCGATGGGGGCGAAGCGCATCACCAGGTCGGTGAGCTTGTAGAACACCTCGGCCAAGCCGTCGAAGAGACGGACCACCGGCGCGGCCTTTTCGCCCACCAAATTCATGCTCACGCCCAGGGCGATGGCGAAGACGATGATCTGCAGGATGTTGCCTTCGGCGAAGGCGGTCACCGGGTTGGTCGGCACCAGGCCCACCAGGATCTGCACCAGCGAGGGCGCCTGCTTGGCCTCTTCGCTGCCGCTGGCGACCATGTTCATGCCTTCGCCGGGGTTGAACAGGGTGCCGAACAGCAAGCCGATGCTCACCGCAAAGGCCGTGCTGACCAGGTAGATGGCGATGGTCTTGACGCTGATGCGGCCAAGCTTGGCGCTGTCGCTCATGGCGGTGATACCGGCTACCAGGGAGACGAACACCAGCGGCACGATGAGCATCTTGATCGCGTTGAGAAACAGCGCGCCGACCGGCGCCAGCGCCAGGGCGCCGCTCTTGAACAGCATGCCGACCACAACGCCGAGCACCAGGCCGATAAGGATCTGCTGCCACAGCGGTACGCGGGCAAGGAGGGAAGGGGAAGCGGTATTGCTCTGACTCATATGGTTGTACACCCGGATTGTCGTTGTTGTGGGGCCGTCTGTGCGGCCTTAGGTGATGCCACCCTCGGCGCAGGCGCCGGGGCGGAAACGAGCACGCCGCCCAAGGGGGCGGCGTGCGTCATTCGATGAATCAGCCCTGCAGCGGAACCAGACGCGGGGCGATCATGTTCTCGGGGCGCAGGATGTCGGCCAGGGTGGCCTCGTCCAGCAGCTGCTCCTCGCGCACCAGCTCCAGCACGCCGCGCCCACTTTCCAGAGCGACCTTGGCGATGCGGGTGGCGTTTTCGTAGCCGATGTAGGGGTTGAGCGCGGTGATCAGACCGATGGAGTTTTCCATCAGTTCGCGGCAGCGCGCCTCGTTGGCGGTGATGCCGTCGATGCACAGCTCACGCAGCATGTCCATGGCGCGGGTGAGCAGGCGGATCGAGTCGAAGATCTTGTAGGCAATCAGCGGCTCCATCACGTTCAGCTGCAGTTGGCCGCCTTCGGCTGCCATGGTCAGCGCCAGGTCGTTGCCGATCACTTCGAAGGCCACCTGGTTGACCGCCTCGGGGATCACCGGGTTGACCTTGCCCGGCATGATCGAACTGCCCGGCTGACGCGCCGGCAGATTGATCTCGTTGATGCCGGTACGCGGGCCGCTGGACAGCAAGCGCAGGTCGTTGCAGATCTTCGACAGCTTGACCGCGGTGCGCTTGAGCATGCCGGAGAACAGCACGAAGGCGCCCATGTCGCTGGTGGCTTCGATCAGGTCGGCAGCCGGGGTCAGCGGGTGACCGCTGATGATGGCCAGGCGCTTGACCGCCAGGGCCTGGTATTTCGGGTCGGCGTTGATGCCGGTGCCAATGGCGGTGCCGCCCAGGTTGACCTCGGTGAGCAGGGTCGGCGCCAGCAGCTTCAGGTGCTGCAGATCTTCGCCGAGGGTGGTGGCGAAGGCGCGGAACTCCTGGCCGAGGGTCATCGGCACCGCGTCCTGCAGCTGGGTACGGCCCATCTTCAGCACGTGGTCGAACTCCAGGCCCTTGGCGGCGAACGACTGAATCAGTTTGTCCAGTGCGCTCAGCAGGCTGTCGTGACCCAGCAGCAGGCCAAGGCGGATGGCGGTCGGGTAGGCGTCGTTGGTCGACTGCGCCATGTTCACGTCGTTGTTCGGGTGCAGGTGCTGGTACTGACCCTTCTCATGCCCCATGGCTTCGAGGGCGATGTTGGCGATCACCTCGTTGGCGTTCATGTTGGTCGAGGTGCCGGCGCCGCCCTGGATCATGTCGACCACGAACTGATCGTGGAACTCGCCCTGAATGATGCGTGCGCAGGCCGTGCTGATCGCCGTGTGCTTGGCGGCGGACAGATGGCCCAGCTCGCGGTTGGCGTCAGCCGAAGCCTGCTTGACCATGGCCAGGCCGATCACCAGCTTCGGGTAGTGCGACAGCGGCACGCCGGACAGACGGAAGTTCTGCACGGCGCGCAGAGTCTGGATGCCGTAATAGGCTTCAGCGGGGACTTCGAGGGTGCCGAGCAGGTCTTTTTCGACGCGAACAAATGCAGCGCAGGACATGATAGAGATGACTCTTGGGGAATACGGCGAGTGCCGCGATCCCCATAGAATATGGGCTCGTACCGTCTCGCTACCAATGCCGTTGCTTGCTGCCCTATGCGCAATCGGCATAATGTGGATGTGACCGCGGGATAGCGACAAACGTAGGGTGGGTTAGCCGCGTGCTGCATTGCCGAATATCACGTCGCTCGAAACGCGGCGTAACCCACCATTGGCGCAACGCGATCCATCGCCTGGTGGGTTACGCGACGCGCCACGGCAGCTGGACCAGCCAAACCGTGTAGCCCGGATGCAATCCGGGGCAACGTGACGGGCCAACCCCGGATTGCATCCGGGCTACGGAGACTCGATGAACCTGGAAACCAAATGGCTGGAAGACTTCGTCGCCCTGGCCGCTACGCGCAGTTTCTCTCAGGCGGCCGAGAAGCGCTTCGTCACCCAGCCGGCGTTCAGCCGGCGCATCCGCAGCCTGGAGTCCATGCTCGGCCTGACCCTGGTCGACCGCTCCTGCACCCCCATCGAACTGACCGAGGCCGGCCGCCTGTTTCTGGTCACCGCGCGCAGCCTGGTCGAGCAGCTCGGCGAGGTGGTGCGCCATCTGCACAATTTGGAAGGTCAGCAGGGCGAGGTGCTGTCGATTGCCGCCGCCCACTCGCTGACCCTGGGCTTCTTCCCGGAATGGATCGCCCGCCTGCGCCGCGAAGGCCTGCCGCTGACCACCCGCCTGGTGGCGACCAACGTCGGCGAGGCGGTGCATTCGTTGCGTGAGGGCGCCTGCGATCTGATCCTTGCCTACTACGACCCCGATGCCGCGCTGCAGATGGACCCGGCGATCTTCCCATCGCTGCATATGGGGGCGACCTCGATGCTGCCGGTATGCGCGGTGAACGAGTCCGGCGCGCCGCTGTACGACCTCGACGGCGGGCAGAGCGTACCGCTGCTGGCCTACAGCGCCGGTGCCTTTCTCGGTCGGTCGGTCAACCTGCTGCTGCGCCAGCGCGCCCTGCGCTCGACCACCGTGTACGAAACCGCCATGGCAGACAGCCTCAAGAGCATGGCCCTGCAGGGCATGGGCGTGGCCTGGGTGCCACGGCTATCGGTGACTGCGGAACTGGCCCGCGGCGAACTGGCCATCTGTGGCGCAGAGCAGTGGCAGATCCCGCTGGAAATCCGCCTGTACCGCTGCGCCCTGGTGCGCAAGGCAGCGGTGCGTTTGCTGTGGCGCAAGCTGGAGACGGGAGAGGTGGGGGGCTAACCTGCGCCTCACCGGCAGGCATTGACGTGCGGCCCTTATTTAGCGAGTTCAAATTACGCTGGTCACGCTGAACATTCACGCTACTTGGTGATTACGAAAGCGTTGTCTTCATCAGACTGGCAGGTAAATGCCCAGTCCCCCGTCGTCAGGGTCAGGCAACTGGCGTCGTCCCTGGTTTGGGTAAATGTTTGGCCTTCTTTCAAGCTCTCGGCCCAGTAGCCATCGGTCGCCATCAACAGGGCACGGTTTGCAGGCACTTCAAACTCGACAATGTCGGGGGCGACAAAGCGGCGAGCATTGAGTGATCGGGTCAGGACATGCCTAGACCCTTCTTGTACCTGTTGGTCGAGGGTATGAGGTGTCGTTTGCCATTCGATGGCTTCGGCTTGGTGTAATCCCATGTGACAATCACCGAGATAAAAAACCTGCGCCACTCTTGTTCGCGTGTTCAAGCGCAGCAGACAGTAGCTGGCAACCTTCCCCAGAAAATGCTGGCGTAAGGCACGCTGCTCCTGAGCAAAAATGCTGAGCACAGCTTGCTGATCTGCATTGACGGAGTGCTGCAGTAGAGAGCCGATGATGTGCCTGGCCCAATGACCGGCGAATATCTTGCTTTGATCACTCCTGGCAGCCGCGTCGACCAGATGGCATAGCAGCCATTCGCCCTGGCGAGCGATTGCCACAGCATCGTTGTTGCTCGTGCGCTCGCTACCTTGGCAACTGCGCCACAGCAACTGCATCAGCTTGGCCTCGTTTTCGCCAGTTGCTCCAGACGGATATACAGGCGACTTTCGCGCGCTCTATCGCCTTGGGTCTGGCTCTGTACCGCCATCTGAAAATAGCCATCACTCAGCAGGCGACCGAGCTCGTCGGCGACGGCATCCCATAGTTCATTAGGCGCTGCCTTGATCTCGGCGATCAGCTCTTCGCGGCCGTCGACCAAGGCCAGCACATCTTCGATATCACGGCTGCCCAATGCATCGTTTTGCCCGCGCCCTTTCCAGGCGTCTAGCTTGGTCGCCAGGAAGTAAGCGGGCGTTACCAGTCGAATACGCTGCCCATCCGGTAAGGTATGCGGCAGAGCTGTAGCCAAGGCGTCGTGATACCAACGGTTGGTAAAACCCAGCACGGCTTCATCATCTGGCATGAAATCCACGCGCATGCCATCGAGCTTCATGGCGCAAATCGGCAGTGTTTCATCGGCGGCAGGTGGCACGATGCGAAAGCCCCGGGCCTGCAGTTGCTCCTGTAGTGCGGCGAAGCCCACTGTGCCCAGTACATGCACGATCAGGTCGACATCATCGGTGCTGCGTACTTGCTCGCGGGTAAAGGGGTCGGTTAACAGCAGGCCTGTAGTGGCCCCGCCGACGAACGCCATGCGCTCGCCCAGTTCCGGCCCCAGAGCTTGCGCCACTCGGGCAATCATCTGCAATAACTGATGCTGAATGTCCGTCATCAGCCTGCCACCAGGCGCTCGTGCAATAGCTCGATCGCCAACTTACGTTCGCGCGGTTGCCCCAGCCGCACGGCATCGACCAGAGCCAGCAGCTCGTACAGCAAGGGATCACGCTCAGCTGCTTGCGGGCAGCTCTTGAACAACGGCTCGACCGCCTGGCCCATGGTTTTGCCATAAGCATCCGGCCAGACAAGCTCCAGTTCGCCGGCATTGAGCAAGCGCCTACGCAACATCGGTGCGGAAAAAGCCGTAGCTGTGCCTCGAGTCAGTTCGCCTTTGCGCGCGGGAAACACATAACGCACGCCGTGTACGATGAAGTCGAACAAGGCCTGAGCATTGGCGCGTGGCGTATCCGTTTTCCGATCGCGATAGGCCAGGCCGACATCCAGGCAGCGGTTCAGAGCCAGATTGAGCTGGGTCTTGCTGATACCTGTTTCGACCTCTAGACCGCGTGCCGTGAAGTCGTAAAGTGCCTGATCGCTGATGAGCGATTCGTCTGCTTCCTGCTCAAGCGTTCCGGCGCGCTTCTGACTGATCTCCATGGCACTCAGCTTGAGTAGCAGCCCGATGTCTTGACTTTTCATGTTCGGCTTATCCTGCTTGTCCCTAGTCCCAGGACTCGGGACAAGCATGGCTCGACCTCAAGCTTATGGCAAGAGCGGTTACCGCAGGCGGCACGGGATTTTCGTTTGCTCGTATGTTGGGCGCCTGTTGTAACTCAAAGTGTTTTTACCAAATCACAGGCCTGCGCCCAGGTAATCGCGCCATCCAATGGATCTGTCTCGAACACCATCCGGTACCGGTATTTTCGCCCGGCTTGTGCTTCCCAGAGGCTTCCCAGTTCGATCTTTGCAGCGCTGTCGGAGTTGTCTCTATCGCTGCCTTTGGTTTCCAGCAGCACGATCACTCCTGACTGCAGGCACACGATAAAGTCGGGGTAATGATTGAGCGCCCCGTTGAGCACGAAACCTTTGTTGGCAAGGTTACGGTGCCACCAGCGCACGTTTTCGCAGTCCATCAGGAAGTCGGCCATATCCTCTTCCAGGCCATTACCCCATTCTTCACGTAGGTACAGGCTGTTTTCTGTAGCGATGGCAGAGGTGTGCCGAGGTGCGATCTCGCTCGGCAGCGCATGGCTTTCGCGCAGCTCAATCTTACCCAGGCCAAGCCATTCTTTAAAACGTTTGCGCGCGAATTGCTGAATTTCCTTGCGTACACGTTTGCGAATGGCATCGACATAAGCGTGCTGTTGCTCTACGACCAACTCCAGGTCCCCGGGGCTCAGCCGCGCCAGGATCTTGTTGATGTAGGCCAGCAAATCAATGTCAGCCAATGGCGGCATCTTGCCGATCCAGTTGTTGACCAGCCCGCTCAATTGCCGTCGTTTGGCATCCGCATCCAGGTTCGACAGATAGTCGCGCCAGCGGCGAATTTCCTGATCTTTGAGTCTTACCCGCGTAGGCTCGTAATCCCCTGCCGACTCCCCGACCTTGAGCAAATCCAGCTTGATCAGATCGCCGCTTGCTGGCGCCACGGCAAAGTCATTGACGTCGCAATCTGCAATCTGAAAGCCCGACAGCAAGGCATCACGTTCGAGAAAGACATGCCCCTGCTCGAACAGAGAACCTGGCGTTATCTGAAAGAACTGCGGTAAGCGCAAGGTTGCGACCTGCTCGGCAAAGACTTGGCGAATCGGGTAAACATCCATGGCGTTTCTTACTTCCTGTGCCTGGTAGTGGCCGTTCAACGCCTGGCTAGCCTGCTCAAGCTCGGCGTTGGCCTGCAGGGCAAACGCCAGAATATCTTCAACCAATGCGTTGGCTGCGCTGCTAACAGGCGGTTGCGCTGGCGCCGTGTTTGGTGAGTCAAAGAGCGATCCAGATGTGCTCGATGGTGGCGTTTTTCCTGTGCTAGGCACCACGGCTACCGCCCCCTGAGCCTCGTCGCGGGCACGGAAGTCCCGACGGCTGAATCCGGCCCGGTTAAGGCCTGCAACGATCTTTTCCAGCGTCTGGCCGAACTGTGCCGAAGAGGTCAGCACATAACTCATGTTCAACTGCTCACGACCATGCGGGCGCACATAAGGTTGGCGCAGGATGCGGCCAAGAATCTGCTCCACATCCACGGCAGACGAGCGATCAGCCAGGGTAGCCAGGATGTATGCGAACGGGCAGTCCCAGCCTTCCTTGAGCGCATTGATGGTAATGATGAAGCGTACCGGGCAATCCGCCGCGCTCAGGTCGATACCTTTCAGTTCGTCCAGATTGGCCGTTTTGATCTTGATACACTCTTCTGGCACACCGCGATTGAGCAGTTCGGCCTTGGCCTTCTCGAAGGTCAGAGCGGCATCCTTGCTCTTGCTTTCGGCCTGCACCAGCACGATAGGTCTGATCCGGCAGCCGCCGTCTGCTTGCTCGGCGCTTGCCTCGGCTTCCAGGCGAGCGCGCAAATCGATGGCGCGGCTAAGCACTGCCTCCTGATCCGGCAGGTTTTGCACGATGACCGGGAGCTTGACCATGTGCTGATCACGCAGCGCCATCGCGTCGGCGAAGCTGATGATATTGGCGCCGTCGCGCGGCGTGGCCGTCAGCTCAAACACAAAAGCGGGGTTGAGGTTACAGAGCATCTCCTGAGAGAGGCCGCTGGTGACGTTATGGCTCTCGTCGACGATGACTACCGGGTTCAGGCCGGCCATGGCCGCGACCAGCGAGGCGGGGTCGGTGCCCTCTGCCAGCGCCAATGCGGTTTCACTGAAGTCTTCCAGCGCACTGTTTTCCTGGTACAGCTTGCGGTTTTCTTTATTGCTCGCGCGCAGGCTGTCGTAGCTGAGCACCGTCAGCACCAAACCGTCGCGTACTTCGTCCAGGCTGAACTGGCCGCCGGCGAGCAATTCGTTCTTGTCCAGCACCGTTACCCGGCCATCGAACAAACGGTTGAGCGTCTGCCGGTATGGGTGATCGGGGTTACGTAACGCCTTTAGCACTTGCTGCAGGATCGACAGCGACGGCACCAGCCAGATACACAGCCGTGCATCTCCCTGGCGCCGCTGCAGCCCCCGGAAAATAGCCTCCGTCGCATGCAGACCAATCAGGGTCTTGCCGCCTGCCGTGGGCACCTTGGCGCACACTTGCGGGGCGCTGTGCTGCGCGGCTTTATAGCCTGGCATCTTTACCGCGCCGACTTCGTCCCAATGGGCACGGTAAGCCAGCACGCTATCGTTGCAGGCTTGCCAGCGCTTGATGAATTTCTCCAGGTCGCGGATCACCTGGCTCTGATAGTTGTTCAGTTCCATTGTGGTGACTCCTTAAAGCCGGGTGATATCGCGAGGGATCTTCTTGAAGCGCAGGTTGTGCCGGCGCATCAACTCCTCGCCCAATGCCAACTGATCGGCATAGAACAGGGTCGGGCCGGGCGTCTGGATCAGCTCGTTGAGCAGATCCATATCCAGACAGGTGATGCGCTCGGGCTCGTAACAGAAGAACACTCGCTGACCATTGGCTTCGCCGAGCCAGTAGCGATGTCGGGGATTGTCGAGGGGCGCCAATTCATGCCGAGGAATGCACTCCAACCAGGCGATATAGCTGCGAATGGCTGGCAGGCCGACAGCAGGGTTGAGCTGTTGCTGTGAGTCGAACAGCGGTTCGCCTAAACGCTGGAAGGTGAAGGCACCACCCAGCCCGGCCACCGCCTTGTCGCCCTCGCCATAGCCGCTCATGACCCGTCGCACACGCTCGGCAGTCAGGCTGTCGGCGTAGTCCATCATCTCGATCAGGATAAAGCGGCGATTACCGCCATCCTGGGCATTGAGTTTCAGGACGGCATGAGCCGTGGTGCCGGAGCCAGCGAAAGAATCGAGGATGATGGAGTTCTCAGCAGTTGCCAGTTGAAGGATACGTTCAATTAAAGCACTTGGTTTAGGCGTATCAAAAGAGGCGCTGTCTCGGAAAATTGAACGCATTTCATTTTTCGATGAGCGATTACTTCCTACTGAATCTTTCCCCCATATGGTACGGGGCACTAGATCTGATACTTCGCTCAAGTAGCGCTTAATGCTTGGCCTGGCGTCTCCTGTTGACCCCCACCAAATTCTGCCCTGACTATTTAGTTCTTCAAACTTACTCTCCGATATTCTCCAATAACGTCCTGGAGGCGGGCTAAAGATTCTACCAGTCGGGCCTGTAATACTGTATTTGCCTTTGGAGTATGGTTTATTGGCAAAAGGATCTCCTGGAATCCACGCTCCATTCAAATCTGCGTCAGGATTTTGATAAATAGAATTTGCTTCTTCCGTCCTAGCCAATCGAGCGGGAGTCCAATCGGTCTGTTTCGAATAGACATATATATAATCGTGATCAACAGAAAATTGACGCGCAGAATTTCGAGGTGAGTCGGCTTTTTCCCAAACTATACATGCTACGAAGTTCTGTGATCCAAATATTTCATCCATTACTGGGCGCAATAAGCCAGAGGCATTATCGTCTATCGATATCCATATGGAACCATCATTGGCTAATAGGCGATGCAATAACTTTAACCTTGGATACATCATGCACAGCCACTTATCGTGGCGGCTCATATCCTCGCCTTCCTCGCCTACAACTTGTCCTAGCCACTTCTTGATACGTGGATCGTTGACGTTATCGTTGTACACCCAGCCTTCATTGCCCGTGTTGTAGGGCGGGTCGATATAGATGCATTGCACCTTGCACTCGAACTCGGGCAGCAGGCTTTTCAGCGCTTCCAGGTTGTCGCCCTGGATGATGCGGTTATCCGTGCTGTTACCTGGTGTGCCTGCAGGTGCCTGGTAGTGGTCGTCGTCGAGCAGTACCCGGTAGGGCACGTCACGGTGGTGGTGTTTGACCTTGTCCTTTCCGACCCAATGCAGCGTTGGCATGCGTTTCGCCTTGTCCTGAAACCGCTCGATGCAATGATCAGTCGAGCTATTTGCTTTAAAGGCAAAATCATAAAGTAATTTGCTTTGATTGTTTTGCCTGAAAGGCAAGGCGGGGCAAAGAATCGCGCCCCATGCACATCGGCCAAGTCATCTACGCGCTGCGCCAGGAGCGCCAGCTCACTCAGGAAAAATTGGCACTGGAGGTCGAAACGGCCACCAGCAACCTGTCGCGCATCGAGCAAGGTAAGAGCAGTCCATCCCTGGCATTGCTGGAGCGTCTAGCAAGGGCTCTGAATACCAGTGTGACCGCAATCTACGCGGAAGCTGAGGGCTTCAAAATCGAATCGGGAGCGGTGCTGTCTGTGCGAGAAACGCACGAGACGGACTATTCACGTGAGGCGCTTCAGCTAAGGCAAGGTTTCCGCGATCTGTCGCCAGCCAATCAGAAGCTGGCCCTTGAGTTCATGCGGTTATTGAGCCGGCTCGAGCGCGAAGAAAGCTAGGCACGCAGCCTGGGTTGAGCCCAGCGAAACCCTAGGAACTGGACTGCTCTGAGTCCGTTTCGGTCTTAACAGTTGCTAACGCCGCGCGGTATAACGCGCAGCGCCGCAAACGCAAGTGCTCACGCAGAGCGTGGGCACCTCGGTAAAGCCCCTCCCACAAAAGCGACGCACTCTGTGGGAGGGGCTTCAGCCGCGAGCGGTTGGTGACGAATCACTTACCCGACTTGATCGAGGTCCAGGCCCGCGTACGCACGCGCTCGATCTTCTGCGGCAACGGCTGCACCACGTACAGCGACTTCTGCATTTCCGCTGTCGGCGTCAGGTCATGGTCGGCGGCGATTTCCGCGCCCACCAGTTCCATGCCCGGCACGTTGGGGTTGGGATAGCCGAGGAAATCGCTGATCGGCGCGATCACCTCGGGTTCGAGCAGGTGGTTGATGAAGGCGTGGGCTTCGTCGGCATTGTGCGCACTCTTGGGGATGGCCCAGGTGTCGAACCAGATCGGCGCGCCTTCCTTGGGCAGGCGCCAGTTGATCGTCACGCCGTTGCCGGCTTCCTTGGCGCGGTTGGCGAACTGGTAGAAGCTGCCGGAATAGCCGACAGCCACGCAGATGTCGCCGTTGGCGATGTCGGTCATGTACTTGGCCGAATGAAAGTAGGTCACGTACGGACGCACTTTCAGCAGCAGCTCGGTGACCTTGTCGTAGTCGGCCGGGTTGCTGCTGTTGGGGTCGAGGCCCATGTAGTGCAGGGCGATGGGGATGATCTCGGTAGGCGAGTCGAGCATGGCCACGCCGCAGGACTTCAGCTTCTCCATGTACTCGGGCTTGAACACCAGATCCCAGCTGTTGACCGGGGCATCGTCACCGAGCGCGGCCTTGACCTTGTCCGGGTTGTAGCCGATCAACACGGTGCCGTACATGTAGGGCACGCCGTACTGGTTGCCCGGATCGTTCTTCTCCAGCAGGCCGAGCAACACCGGGTCGAGGTTCTTCCAGTTGGGGATCTTCGACTTGTCCAGCGGGGCGAACACGCCGGCCTTGATCTGGGTTTCGAGGAACTGGTTGGACGGGATCACCAGGTCATAGCCGGAGTTGCCGGTGAGCAGCTTGGCCTCCAGCGCCTCGTTGGTCTCGAAGGTGTCCCAGGTGATCTGGATGCCGGACTCATTCTGGAAATCCTTGGGCACGGACGGCAGGATGTAGTCCGCCCAGTTGTACACGCGCAGCTCCTTGGCCTGCACCGCACCGCTGAGCAGGGTGGCGCCGCACAGGGCGGCGCCGAGCATCTGTTTGATGGCTTTCATCGTGTATGTCACCCCTGAAGTGTCGTTATTGTTTGGCAGATTCCTGATCACTGATTAAGGCGCCAGTCAGGCGCCCTCGAACCCTTCCAGTACGTTGACCGCGTTGATGCCGATGGCCTCCACCGCATAGCCGCCTTCCATGATGAACAGCGTCGGCAGGCCCAGCGCGGCGATGCGCCGGCCCATGGCCAGGTAGTCCGGGCTGTCGAGCTTGAACTGCGAAATCGGGTCTTCCATGTAGGTGTCCACGCCCAGCGACACCACCAGCACCTCGGCGCCGTATTCTGCGATGCGCTGGCAGGCCTGTTCCAGCGCCGCACTCCAGGTCTCCCAGGAGCTGCCCATGGGCAACGGGTAATTGAAGTTGTAGCCCTCGCCTGCACCCTCGCCCAGTTCGTCGGCATAACCGAGGAAGAACGGGAACTCCTCGGCCGGGTCGCCGTGGATCGAGGCGAACAGCACGTCGCTGCGCTGGTAGAAGATGTCTTGAGTACCGTTGCCGTGGTGGTAGTCCACGTCGAGGATCGCGACCTTCTTGCGGCCCTGATCGACGAAGGCCTGGGCGGCGATGGCGGCGTTGTTCAGGTAGCAGTAGCCGCCCATCACGTCGCCGGCGGCGTGGTGGCCTGGCGGACGGCACAGGGCAAAAGCGCTGTGGGCGCCGTTGGCGATCTCGGCTTGGGCGCTCAGCGCCACCTGCGCGGCGCTGTAGGCGGCCTGCCAGGTGCCGGCGGTGATCGGCGCGCCACCGTCGAAGCTGTAGTAGCCGAGCTGGCCGTGCAGGTCGTTGGGAATCATCGGCCGCAGGGTGCGCGCCGGCCAGGTAAACGGCAGCAGGTCGCCCTTGCCACCCTGCGCCTGCCAGCGCGCCCAGGCGCCCCGGAAGAATTCCAGATAGGCCTTGCTGTGGATGCGCTCGATGGGCGCCAGGCCGAAATCCTTCGGCGCGCGAACCTCGCCGAGCTGGCGATTCTGCACGCGGGCGAGGATGTGATCGGCGCGCTGCGGCTTCTCGAAACAGGGCATCAGTTGCCCGTCGATCAGCTCGCATTTGCCGTGGTGCAGGTGGTGGTCGTCACTGTAGTAGGTGAGCATGCAGGGCGCTCCAGGCATCGTTGTTGTGCCTGTATTGTTCGCCTGCTCGGCCAGCATCGAGAACGCTGGCAACGGCCAAAAGGGGATCGAAATGGCCAGATTGCAGTGGCGCACATCCCATGTCCGGCGGTGCTGTGGGAGGCGCTTTTAGCGGCGAGCCTCTATCGCGGCTGAAGCCGCTCCTACGGATCGAGGGGTTCTCATGTTCCCCGTGGGGTACATATCGGAAGCTGCGCGTTCGCAGCCAAGTGCTGTCGACCAGGGCAAGCGGGCGCAGAGCGACCAGTCAGGGGATGCGCTTCAGCGGCGAGCCTTTATCGCGGCTGAAGCCGCTCCCACGAGGTGGCTGGTGGCCCTACTGCAATCGGGAAAGGCGCCGGGCATTCCCGGACTGCGTCCGCACTACGCGCGAAAGCGACTCGGCGCCACGCCACTCCAGCGCTGGAAGGCATGGCGGAAGCTGGCGGTCTCGCTGAAGCCGAGCGCTTCGGCGATGCGATACACCGGCCATTGCTCCTCATTGAGCAGCGCCTTGGCGCGTTCGAAGCGCAGCTCGTCAAGCTGGCCCTGGTAACTGGTGCCGAGTTCCTGCAGGTGACGGCGCAGGGTGCGCGGCGAACAGTGCATCTGCTGCGCCAGGTTCTCCAGCCCCGGCGGCTCGGCCAGTTGCGCGGCGAGCAGTTGGCGCACCCGCTCCAGCCAGGCCTGGCGACTGCCGAACTCGACGTTCAGGCGCCGGCAGCGCTCGACCATGTCGCCATGGGTAACGCTGTCGGCCAGCGGCAGGCGGCGCTCCAGCAGCTCGGCGGGAAAGGCGAAGGCGTTGCGCGGCGCCGCGAAGCGCAGCGGACAGGCAAAGCTGTGTGCATAGCGCTTCACGTAGCGCGGCCTGGCATGGCTGAACTCGGCGCACGCCAACGGCAACGGCTGGCGCAGCAGCTCGTCGCCAATCAGCTTCAGCGAGGCCAGGCACATCTCCACGTTGAACACTTCCAGCGCCTCGGCATGGCGATAGCCGCTGGCGCTGATCCAGGCCAGTTCGCCTTCCACCTGCAGGTCGAGCCGAAAATAGGTGCCGAGCAGTGCCGGGTACTGCAGCAGCAGGCGCCAGGCGTCACCAAAGGTGGCAGCCGAGAGCGCGGCGTAACCGAGCAGCCCATAGGAGGAAACATGCAGGCTGCGCCCCAACTCGAGGCCCAGGTCGGCACGCAAGGCCAGGGCATTGGCGCACACCTGCAGCTCCTGCACCCGGGTGATGCGCGCATCGGCATTGTCCAGGTCGGCCGCACCAATCCCGCTCCCGGCCAGCAATTGCGGGCGCAACTCGGGCTGCTCGGCGAAGCGTTGCAGGATCAGGGAAACCACGTGCAGGGTGGTCAGCGAGGCGTGCAGCATGATGCATTCCGTCGGTGCAGGAGGGAGAAAAGAACGCAAGAAGCATGCCTCGCGCTTCTCGCGTTGAGAGGCATTCAGGTCCACGTCGTGTACTCGCGCAAGGTCAGCAAAGGTTGCGCGTGCTAGAGTCCGCTGCCGTTTTCAAGGATGAACCTCATGCGAAACTCGCTCCGTGCCGCCTTTTTACCCGCTTGCCTGCTACTCGCCGCGTGCGGGCAGGAGCCCCAGGTCGAATTGCGTTTCGACGAGTCCATTCGCCAGGGCGCCGGCATTGACGGCTCCTATCTCGAAAGCCTGCAGCAGCAGTTTCAGGCGCTCGGCTATCTCCCGGGGCATCTGCGTTACACCCTGGTCGATGGTGATGAGCAGGCGCTTAGGGTCCGGCTGCAATCCAAGCCATTGGACGCCACGCAACGTGAAGCCCTGACCGAACGCTTCACGCCGATCGTGCAGGCCAGGGAACACTGGCCGGCCACACTCGAAATCACCGGTATTGAGGACGAACTGCCGACGCCGCTGCGTACCTCATTCATCGCCCAAGGTCGTCCGTTTATGGTCAAGCGGGAGAACGGCAATGCGTTCAACAGACCGTCTTCGCTGGAGGAAGTGTTCTGCCGTATCGAAGTGAAGCTGAATGAGCAACTGCCACCGCTGAGCTTTCAACGCGCCCGCAACCGGGGCGACGAAGACCAGGCGGGCAGCTTGGGCCAACTCTATCTGGACCGGGAAAACGAACGCACGCCGGCCAGGCTGCGCTTCAGCGATCCGGAGTTGCAAAAGGCCGTCGACGAACGACAGATAGAGGTGATCATCGATAACGACGACTACCTTACGTCCCCCATCAAGAAACTGGTGTTCGAGATCGGCAGCATGGGCAAACACTTTCTACTCGGGCAACGCACGCTGCTGGGGGACCGTTATTACGACGATTGCACCCACATGGCCGTGGAGGCCGGGCGGCCCTTCAACCTGTTCATGGGTAAGGGGATCGATCGCCTGACCGCGTTCGAGCTGCTCGACAGCGAAGGCTGATGCCCCGCCCGAAGGCGGGGATCGCTGTCAGCGGTTACGCAGAATGGCGTTGATGAAGTCGCCCTGATTCGGTTCGTCTTTGAGGGTGGTGAACTGCAGTTGCCCATCCTGCTCGCGCAACTTCATGCTCTCGCCGAAGCGGCAGTCGACGCCCTTGAGGGTCTTGGCTTCGGTCTTGTAGCGATCGTCCCTGCCGCACAGGTAGGCCATCTGGTTGACCACCTCGCCACAGAAGCTCGGCACGCTGAGCTTGATCAGTTGCTCGTCGCTGATCGCGCTCCAGTCGACCTGGGTCGTCAGCGGCGTGCCGCAAGCTTTGGAAGCTTCGCTATCCATTTCCTGCAGGCGGGCGCTGTAGTCGGCCAGACGCTGCTTGCGATCGAAGGCCGCGAGGCGCGCCTGAACGCCGTCCTTTTCCTGCTTCTCATAGAGGGCGAGGAGGTCCTTGGGCTTGAGCGCCTTGGTCTTGTCCTCGCTGTAGCTGAGTTCGAAGCCCTGGGTATTGGGCAGGTTGAGCTGGTAGCTCTCGCCACCCCAGGCACGGCGCTTGTTCAGCAGGTTGTAGTCACGGCCATCGAGACGGACGCCATAATCGCGCTGCTCGTTGCCCAGCTCGCGCACCTCGGTGAGAAAAACCACCTCGTCGAGCGGGTGGTTGATACCACGTACCTGCACCAGAGCCTGCTTGCCGTCGGCAGAGGGGGCCAGCGCCAGGCTCACGCCCTGGCCGGCGTCGAATACCTGCGGATGCTTGGCCAGCTCGATGGCCGAAACCTGAAAGGACAGCAGGGAGAGGGCAAAAAACGGAAGGTAGGCTTTCATGGGGCACGTCCTTGTACGGATGAAGGGCGCACAGTATAGCCAGCCGCCTGGCGGCAATCTGTGCGCCCTTGCGCGTCCGCGCTGTAGGAAAATGGCCCGTCCAGCGCCTTCGCGGCTCAGAACTGCAGTACCACCCGCCCCTCGATCTGTCCGCCGCGCATCTGCTCGAAGATGCCGTTGATGTTGTCCAGGCTGTCGCTGCTCACCGTGGCCTTGACCAAACCCTCACCGGCGAAGTCCAGCGCCTCCTGCAGATCGGCGCGGGTGCCGACGATGGAGCCGGTGATGCTGATGGCCTTGAGCACAACGTCGAAGATCGGCGTGGGGAAGTCACCCGGCGGCAGGCCGACCAGCGCCACCGTACCGTGCCGGCGCGCCATACCGATGGCCTGGCCGAAGGCCGCATTGGACACCGCGGTGACCAGCACGCCGTGGGCGCCGCCGATATCGCGCTGCACCACCTCGGCCGGATTTTCGTTGCGGGCGTTGATGGTCAGACTGGCGCCGAGCTTGCGCGCCAGCTCCAGCTTGGCATCGTCCACATCCACCGCGACCACGTGCAGGCCCATCGCGCGCGCATACTGCACGGCGACGTGGCCGAGACCGCCAATACCGGAGATCGCCACCCACTGGCCGGGGCGCGCCTTGGTTTCCTTGAGGCCCTTGTACACCGTCACGCCTGCGCAAAGTATCGGCGCGATTTCCAGGAAATCGACGCTTTTCGGCAGGATGCCGACGTAGTTCGGATCAGCCAGCACGTATTCGGCGTAACCGCCGTTGATCGAATAGCCGGTGTTCTGCTGGCTCTCGCAGAGCGTCTCCCAGCCGGTCAGGCAGTGCTCGCAACAGCCACAGGCGGTGTACAGCCAGGGCACGCCGACGCGGTCGCCTTCCTTCACCCGGGTCACACCGCTGCCAACCGCTGCCACGTAGCCGACGCCTTCGTGGCCGGGAATGAACGGCAGGCTCGGCTTCACCGGCCAGTCGCCTTCGGCTGCGTGCAGGTCGGTGTGGCATACACCGGAAGCTTCGATCTTCACCAGAATCTGCCCCGGGCCGGGCAGTGGTGTCTTTACTTCCTCGATACGCAGCGGCTGCCCGAAAGCATGGACGACTGCGGCTTTCATGGTCTGGTTCATAGGCTGTTCCTCTTCCATGCGAGTGTCTGGCCAGTGTGCGCGCGCAGCCCGCGCCGACATTGCTCCAGAGCAAGGTTTAGGCGCTTTTTCCGCATGGCCACGGCCGGCATGACAAACGGTCGTCGCCACTGCCCGACGACGGCGGCTTTGCGTTATACTGCGCGGCCTTCGGCCGGCAGCGCCCGGCTACAACGAATCATGACAAGCCACGCTGGCCCGCCCGCGTGGCTTGTTGGTTTTTGACGCGCCGCGAGGCGCCCGAGAGAAGAGGCACTTTGATGAGCGCACTGGTTGGCGTGATCATGGGCTCCAAGTCCGACTGGTCCACCCTTAGCCACACCGCCGAGATGCTGGACAAGCTGGGCATTCCCCACGAGGTCAAGGTGGTCTCCGCCCACCGCACCCCGGATCTGCTGTTCCAGTACGCCGAAGAGGCCGAGGCCCGCGGTATCCAGGTGATCATCGCCGGTGCCGGTGGCGCCGCTCACCTGCCGGGCATGTGCGCGGCCAAGACTCACCTGCCGGTGCTCGGCGTGCCGGTGCAGTCGTCCATGCTCTCGGGCGTCGACTCGCTGCTGTCGATCGTACAGATGCCAGCCGGCATCCCGGTTGCCACCCTGGCCATCGGTAAGGCCGGTGCGGTCAACGCGGCCCTGCTCGCCGCCAGCATCCTCGGTCACCAGCACCCGCAGTTCCACGCGGCGTTGAAGCAGTTCCGCGAGGAACAGACCGAGACCGTACTGAGCAACCCGGACCCGCGCGAGGCCTGAAGCCCATTCCATCAGGAGCTGCGACACGGCGCATTTGCACGCCGTCCGCTGCTCGGAATGCTCATTTACCGGGGTAAACTCCGCTTCCTGCGCTGCGGGCAGCGTTCAACTGCTTGGTCTCGCCACCTGCTGAAAGAGGCTTTGTTATGAAAATCGGTGTGATCGGTGGCGGCCAGCTGGGCCGCATGATGGCCCTGGCGGGCACTCCGCTGGGCATGGACTTCGCCTTCCTCGACCCGGCGCCGGACGCCTGCGCCCAGGCGCTTGGCGAGCATATCCGCGCCGATTATGGCGATCAGGATCACCTGCGCCAGCTGGCCGACGAGGTCGACCTGGTCACCTTCGAATTCGAGAGCGTGCCGGCCGAAACCGTGGCCTTCCTCTCGCAGTTCGTACCGGTCTACCCGAGCGCCCAAGCCCTGCGCATTGCCCGCGACCGCTGGTTCGAGAAGTCCATGTTCCGCGAACTGGGCATCCCCACGCCGGAGTTCGCCGACATCCAGTCGCAGGCCGACCTCGATGCCGCCGTGGCCAGCATCGGCCTGCCGGCCGTGATGAAGACCCGTACCCTGGGCTACGACGGCAAGGGCCAGAAGGTTCTGCGCAAGCCGGAAGACGTCACTGACGCCTTCGCCGAATTGGGCAGCGTGCCGTGCATCCTCGAAGGCTTCGTGCCCTTCACCGGCGAGGTGTCGCTGATCGCCGTGCGTGCCCGCGACGGTGAAACCCGCTTCTACCCGCTGGTGCACAACACCCACGACAGCGGCATTCTCGCCCTGTCCATCGCCAGCACCGCTCACCCGCTGCAGGCGCTGGCCGAGGACTACGTCGGTCGCGTTCTGGACAGGCTCGACTACGTCGGCGTGCTGGCCTTCGAATTCTTCGAGGTGGACGGCGGCCTCAAGGCCAACGAGATCGCCCCGCGCGTGCACAACTCCGGGCACTGGACCATCGAAGGCGCCGAGTGCAGCCAGTTCGAAAACCACCTGCGCGCTGTCGCCGGCCTGCCGCTGGGCTCCACCGCCAAGGTGGGCGAAAGCGCGATGCTCAACTTCATCGGTGAAGTGCCGCCAGTGGACAAGGTGATCAGCGTCGCCGACTGCCATCTGCACCACTACGGCAAGGCCTTCAAGGCCGGGCGCAAGGTTGGCCACGCCACCCTGCGCAGTGCCGACCGCGCCCGCCTCGATACCGCTATCGCCGCCGTGCAGGCGCTGATCGCTGCAGACTGATCGGGCGATTCGCAGCTAAACTCTTGAACGACGGCGGTCGTTCAAGAGCCTCCTCCATGAAGCGTCTCCTTTCCCTGCTGCCCCTGTTGTTCGCACTGACCTGCGTCGGCGACGACGATGTGCTGCGCGTCGATTTCCGCGAGCGGCCGCCGGAGATGCACGCCGTCGATGGCCTTCCCAGCGGCCCGCTGATCAGCGTGCTGGAGACCGCCGCACAGCGCCTCGGGATCGACCTGCACTGGCGCGAAGCGCCCTTTCTGCGCAGCCTCGAAGACCTGCGCTCGGGGCGGGTCGACCTGGTGCCACGCGTGCTGCTCACCGAGCAGCGCCGCGAGTACATCCATTTTCTGCCCAGCATCGGCAATCAGCAGCTCAATATCCGCTTCGTCACGCGCCCCGGCGAAGAGGGCAGACTGAGCCGCTACGAAGATCTCTACCGGCTGTCCCTGGGCGTGAAGCGCGGCACGGCCTACTTCGAGCCCTTCGACAGCGATGATCTGCTGAACCGCGTGTTCGCCAGCGACGATGCGCAGCTGGTAGCCATGTTCCGCGCCGGACGGCTCGACACCATTGCGGTTCTCGACGTTGCGCCGATGGAAGCGCAGCTCCAGGCAATGGGCTTTCGCGACTACAGCTACGCGTACTACGCCCACCGGCAGGTGCTGGGCAACCACTTCGGCGCCTCGCTCAAGCGCTACCAGAGCGATCGGCGTGAGCTGTACGACCGCCTCGGTGCCGAACTTGAGCGCATGCGTGCAGAGGGTGAAATTGCGCTGATCTACCGTCGCTACGGCGTCCTGCCGCCCGACGAGACGAACTGACAGCCCATCCACCTGTCCGATACCGAGCCTGCCGCATAAGCGGCACTCATCAAGGAGACACGCCAATGGGCATTATCGGCACCATTTTAATCGGCCTGATCGTCGGTCTGGTCGCACGCTTCCTCAAACCCGGCGATGACAGCATGGGCTGGATCATGACCATCCTGCTCGGCATCGGCGGCTCCATCGCCGCTACCTACGGCGGCCAGGCGCTGGGCATCTATGAAGCCGGGGAAGCCGCCGGTTTTATCGGCGCAGTGATCGGCGCCATCGTTCTGCTGGTAATCTACGGCGCGATCAAGAAGAGCTGAGGCCCTTCTTCAAGGAGCCGATGGACGCCTGGTCCTTCGGCTTCTCATTCACGCCGCCACGAGATGTCTGATTCCATGCGCCACCTGCTGTTCGCCCTGCTACTTCTTACCGGCCTGGCCCACGCCGAACTACCGGAAACCGACTGGCTCGACCTGATGCCACCCGAGGACCGCAAGGCCCTCGAGGAGATGCCCGAGATCAGCCACGACAGCCCCGAAGGCGACAGCACCTTCTACAGCGAGGACGGCCTGCGCCAGCAGGACCAGGACCTGCCAGCGGTGATGTATTCCACCAGGACCGTGGCCGAGCTCGACGGCAAGGCGATCCGCCTGGGCGGTTATCCGGTGCCGCTGGAAAACGACGAGAAAGGCAACAGCACCCTGTTCTTCCTGGTGCCCTATCCGGGCGCCTGCATCCACGTGCCGCCACCACCGCCCAACCAGCTGGTGCTGGTGCGCTACCCGCAGGGTATCCCGCTCGAGGACATCTACGCGCCGCTGTGGGTCAGCGGCGAACTGAAGGTCGAGAAGATCAGCAATGACCTGGCCGACGCCGCCTACGCCATGGAAGCGGGCGAAGTGCGCCTGGTGACCGACGAAGACCTTTAAACACAGCCGCGACACTGATGACGGCAGCACAGGCCCGTAGCCCGTCCTGCCGTCTACCTGCGCCGGACCGGTGCCACGGGCTAGTCGCTGAGCTCGCTGGACAAACGCAGCTCAAGTCTATGGCGCTCATCGGCTTTCAGCTGCACGACGTCCTCCAGCACGTTGGCCGTCTCGATGCAGAGCATGTCCTGCCAGGCGTCATCGGGAAACTGCGACAGGCGCCTGGCCTTTTCGATCCAGGGATTCCACAGCACGGCCGAGCGCGAGCCGCGGGTGTCCAGATGGATGCGCCGCCGCCAGCCCGGGTCGACGATGCTCAGCCGCGCGGCGGTATCGAGATAGATGCGATCGGTCTCCGCGTCGAACACCGGCGCGTCCTGCTGACGCAGCTCCTGCCAGTCCTGCAGGGTGTCGATATAGCGACAGCTCTGGAGCCCCTCGACGCTGACCTGGCGCACGTCGCTGACGGCGAAGTAGCTGTGCAGCGCCTGGCTCAGGGTCAGCGGTTCCGTACCGCGATTGTGGGTCTCCAGGCTCATGCCGAGGTCCTGCGCCACACGTACGACGAAGGTCAGGCCGACATCCCGCGGCCAACCCTCCAGCGGCTGGTTGCGAGTGTCGTAGGCAAAACGCAGGGTGACGGCGTCGTCCTCCTCGTCGATGCTCAGCAACTCCCAGTCAAGCGTGCGCACCAGGCCGTGGGCCGGCGCCTGCTCCAGCTGATAATGCGCCTGCACCGCCTGCGGGTTGCGCCGCAGATCGCCGAACCAGGGCCAGCACAGCGGTACACCACCGCGCACGCTCTGGCCGCGCTGATAGGCCGCGTCCGGGCTCAGCCAGATCAGCGGCGGCTGCTCGCCCTGCTGGTAACCGAGAATCTGCGCACCCTGCTGAGCCACCAGCAGCTCGCTGCCGGCAGCGCGGATTCGCCAGCAGGTCAGTTGATCCAGTTCCACGCGTTCGACTTGGGCGCTACTCATGACGACCTCTCGTTGGGATAGATGACCGATAGTGTGACACGCAAGAAGCAAAACGCCCGTCACTGGGACGGGCGTCAGCTGACTGCAAGCTATGACCTACTTGCCGTAGACCTGTTCCGGCAACCAGGTGATCAGGCCCGGGAAGATGTAGGCGATCACCAGCAGCATAATCTGGATCAGGATGAACGGCAGCACACCCTTGTAGATAGTGCTGGTAGCGATGCTCGGCGGCGTCACGCCACGCAGATAGAACAGCGCGAAGCCGAACGGCGGCGTAAGGAACGACGTCTGCAGGTTCAGCGCGATCATCACGCCCAGCCAGATCGGGTCGAGCCCCATGGCCAGCAGCACCGGCCCGACGATCGGCACCACCACGAAGGTGATCTCGATGAAGTCGAGGATGAAGCCGAGCAGGAAGATCACCACCATCACCAGGAAGAACGCGCCGAGCACGCCGCCTGGCAGTTGCGCGAACACGTCCTCGATCAGCACCTCGCCGCCGAAGCCGCGGAACACCAGGGAGAACAGCGAAGCGCCGATCAGGATCATGAAGACCATGGCACTGATTTCGGTGGTGCCGTAGGCCACTTCCTTGAGCTGTCCGAAGTTCAGCTTGCCCTTGCTGAAGGCCAGCAACATCGCGCCCACGGCGCCCAGCGCAGCGGCTTCGGTGGGGGTTGCGTAACCCGCGAGAATCGAGCCCAGCACCGCGCCGATCAGGATCAGCGGCGGCACCAGTGCCTTGACCAGCTTGCCCCATTCGATCGGGCCGAGTTCTTCCTGCGGCAGCGCCGGCAGTTTCTTCGGCTGGAGGATCGCAGTGGCGATGATGTAGAGGATGTACAGGCCGACCAGCAGCAGGCCGGGCAGCAGCGCGCCGACGAACAGGTCGCCGACCGAGACGGTCTTCGGCGAGAAGATGCCCATCTTCAGCTGCGCCTGCTGATAGGCGCTGGACATCACGTCACCCAGCAGTACCAGCACAATGGACGGCGGAATGATCTGCCCCAGGGTACCGGTCGCCGCCAGGGTGCCGGTGGAGATGGCCGGGTCGTAGCCGCGGCGCAGCATGGTCGGCAGCGCCAGCAGACCCATGGTCACCACAGTGGCACCGACGATACCGGTAGAAGCCGCCAGCAACGCGCCGACCACACACACGGAAATCGCCAGACCGCCGCGCAGGGTACCGAACAGGCGCGACATGGACTCGAGTAGATCTTCAGCCACCCGCGAGCGTTCCAGCATCACCCCCATGAACACGAACAGCGGCACGGCGAGCATGGTCTGGTTGTTCATGATGCCGAACAGGCGGTTCGGCAGGGCGCTCAGATACCCCGGGTCGAAGGTGCCGGTAAGCACGCCGATACCGGCGAACAGCAGGGAAACGCCGGCCAGGGTGAACGCCACCGGGAAGCCGCCCATCAAGGCCACGCAAATACTGACGAACAGCAGAATCGCCATCAACTCAGCCATGTTTCACCTCCGGAGCCGGCAGGCGACCGCTGAGGATGTAGAGCGCCTTGATCAGGTTGGAAATACCCTGCAGTACCAGGCTGACGACCAGTACCAGGATGATGCTTTTCTGCATATAGACGAACTTCAGCCCGCCTGACTCGCTGGAGGCTTCGAGCGTCGCACAGGAGTTGCTGACGTAATCCCAGCTGGCCCAGCCGAGGAACAGCGCCACCGGCAGCAGGAACAGCAGGTTGCCGAAGACCTCCACCAGCGCCTGGCGGCGGCCGCTGAACTTCTGGTAGAAAATGTCGACACGCACATGGCCGTTACGCTGCAGCACCCAGGCTGCGGCCCCCATGAACACCAGCGCGTGAGCGTATAGAACTGCCTCCTGCAGAGCTGTCGCGCCGATACCGAAGCCGTATCGCAGGACCACGACGATGGCGGTACCGATCACCAGAAATACGGTCAGCCATGCGCAGGCTTTGCCGAACCAGCTGTTGAGCGCATCGATTAAATTTGCAATAGCGAGGGGAAATGAAGGCTTGTCGGACATAGTGAGTCCTTATCGTTATGAGTAGGAGGCAGACAGCGACCGGTTGGCTGCACATCACGCCACCAGCGGCCTTGTGGGCCGCAGGCCGGCGATTCTAGGCAGGCAAAGGGTATTGCAGCAATGCCCGTACAACTTTAGTCGCAGTCGCTAGGCTTGTAGGTCACGAACCCCTATGTTATTCACGCCCGGTCTACCCCCGGCGATCCCGTGGTAAGACCAATACAACAATAAAGGAGCATTGCATGAAACGTCGCGACATACTCGCCGCAGCGGGCGTAGGCCTTGCAGCAACCGCGCTGGCTGGCTGTAAAGAAGAAGCAAAGAGCGCCGCAGCACCTCAAGAGGGTTCGAGTACCCAAACCTTCAACTGGAAGATGGTCACCTCCTGGCCGAAAAACTTCCCGGGCGTCGGCGTGGGGGCCGAACGCTTCGCCAAGCTGGTCGATGAAATGAGCAACGGCCGCCTGAAGGTCAAGGTGTACGCGGCCGGCGAACTGGTACCTGCACTGGAAGTGTTCGATGCAGTCTCCCGCGGTACCGCCGAGATGGGTCACGGCGCGCCGTACTACTGGAAAGGTAAGGTCCCGGCGGCGCAGTTCTTCTGTGCATCGCCGTTCGGCCCGAATGCCCAGGAGATGAACGCCTGGCTGCATCGCGGCGGCGGTCAGCAGCTGTGGGAAGAGGTGTACAAGCCGTTCGGCGTGCTGCCGATGGCCTGCGGCAACACTGGCGTACAAACCGCCGGCTGGTTCAACAAGGAAATCAACTCGGCCGACGACTTCAAGGGCCTGAAGATGCCAACCCCCGGCCTGGGCGGCGACGCGCTGACCAAAATGGGCCGCACGCTGGTCAACATGC
>NZ_DJSX01000015.1:0-149316 GCF_002439135.1 Pseudomonas sp. UBA6323
GTGCTGGTGATCGGTGCCAACCCCACCGACGGCCACCCGGTATTCGGCTCGCAGCTCAAGCGCCGCCTGCGCCAGGGGGCCAAGCTGGTCGTTGCCGACCCACGTGGTATCGACCTGGTGCGCAGCCCGCACATCCGTGCCGAGCACCACCTGCAACTGCGTCCCGGCAGCAACGTCGCTCTGCTCAACAGCCTGGGCCACGTGATCGTCACCGAGGGCCTGGTCAACGAAGCCTTCGTTGCCGAGCGCTGCGAGGCAGAAGGCTTCGAGCAATGGCGCACCTTCGTCAGTGAACAACGCAACAGCCCCGAGGCCATGGAAGCCCTGACCGGCGTCCCGGCTGCCTCGGTGCGCGCGGCTGCGCGGCTGTATGCCACTGGCGGTAACGCGGCGATCTACTACGGCCTGGGCGTCACCGAGCACAGCCAGGGCTCGTCCACCGTGATGGCGATCGCCAACCTGGCCATGGCCACCGGCAATATCGGCCGTCCGGGTGTCGGCGTGAACCCGCTGCGCGGACAGAACAACGTGCAGGGCTCCTGCGACATGGGTTCCTTCCCCCACGAGCTGCCGGGCTACCGCCACGTTTCCGATCCGGTGGCGCGGCCGCAGTTCGAGGCCGCCTGGGGCGTCAAGCTGCTCGACGAGCCGGGTCTACGCATCCCCAACATGCTCGCTGCTGCGCATGCCGGCACCTTCAAGGGCATGTACATCCAGGGCGAGGACCCGGCGCAGTCCGACCCCGACACCCAGCACGTCACCGATGCACTCAAGGCCATGGAGTGCGTGGTTATCCAGGACCTGTTCCTCAACGAAACCGCCAAGTACGCCCACGTGTTCCTGCCTGGCGCCTCCTTCCTGGAGAAGAACGGCACCTTCACCAACGCCGAGCGCCGCATCTCCCCGGTGCGCAAGGTGATGCCGGCACTGGCCGGCAAGGAAGACTGGGAAGTGACCGTGGCGTTGTCCAACGCCCTCGGCTACCCGATGAACTACAAGCATCCGTCCGAGATCATGGACGAGATCGCCGCGCTGACGCCGACCTTCACCGGTGTCAGTTACGCCAAGCTCGAGCGCATGGGCAGTATCCAGTGGCCGTGCAACGACGAGGCGCCGGAAGGCACGCCGATCATGCACGAGGACGCCTTCGTGCGTGGCAAGGGGCGCTTCGTGGTTAC
This sequence comes from Pseudomonas sp. UBA6323, assembly GCF_002439135.1. Classification (NCBI taxonomy): domain Bacteria; kingdom Pseudomonadati; phylum Pseudomonadota; class Gammaproteobacteria; order Pseudomonadales; family Pseudomonadaceae; genus Pseudomonas; species Pseudomonas sp. UBA6323. The sequence goes on from NZ_DJSX01000015.1 coordinate 1,179, forward strand.
CGAGTTTATTCCGACCGAGGAGCGCACCTCGCGCAAGCGGCCGCTGGTGCTGACCACCGGGCGTATCCTCTCGCAGTACAACGTTGGTGCGCAGACCCGGCGTACCGCCAACAAGGCCTGGCACGCCGAGGACATCCTCGAACTGCACCCGGTGGACGCCGAGGATCGCGGCATCAAGGATGGCGACTGGGTCGGCATCAACAGCCGTGCCGGCGAGACGGTGATGCGCGCCAAGGTCACCGAGCGCATGCAGCCGGGGGTGGTGTACACCACCTTCCACCACCCGGAATCCGGCGCCAACGTGATCACCACCGACAATTCCGACTGGGCCACCAACTGCCCGGAATACAAGGTCACGGCGGTGCAGGTGCGCAAGGTCGAGACGCCGTCCGACTGGCAGCAGGAGTTCGATAGCTTCACCCGCGAGCAGGTCAGCTTGCTGCCGGTGGTGCAGCTATGATGCTGCAACCAACGCAGATGGCAGGGGTGCGCGGTGTGCGCCCCTGCCACACTAACCTGTTCCTTGCGGATTGCCGAACAACCAGCGGAGCACAGCCATGGGCATGAACGCCACGCAACTGATCAAGATGGCCAACCAGATCGGTGCCTTCTTCGCTTCCCAGCCCGACCAGGAGCAGGCGCGTAGCGAGTACGCTCAGCATCTGCGACGGCAGTGGGACCCGCAGATGCGCACGGCGCTTTACGCTCACCTGGACGCCAGCGGCGGCGAAGGCCTGAGCGAGTTCGCGTTGCGGGTGCTAAGTGATTCGCGCGGGCAGATCGCGCCGCAGGCTGTTACTGTCTGAGTGCTGCAATCCGGCTGTCTCGCACGGCGCCGCCAGGCGCCCTGCGATCATCTCGAGGAATCCGCATCACATGACTCACCGTGCTTCACGTCCACCTGCTGATGACATCGCCGCCAGCCCTGCACCGGGCGGCTACGCCTATGCCGAACTGGACGAGACCGCCAGCGTGGGGCATGCGGTGCTGGCCGAGGAATGTGCGCTGGCTATCGCCTACAACGGCATCAACCATGCGGTGATGATGGTGTCGCCCAGTGCGCTGGAGGATTTCGTCGTCGGCTTCAGCCTGACGTCTGCAGTCGTGGCGGCGGCCGAGGATATCTACGACATCCAGCTCAAGCGCGCGGGTGAGGCATTCAGCGCCGACGTTGAGATTGCCAGTCGTGCCTTCTGGGCGCTCAAGCAGCAGCGGCGCACTCTGGCCGGTACCAGTGGTTGTGGCCTGTGCGGTGTCGAAGCACTGGAGCAGGCGCTGCCGCAACTCGACACCCTGAGCGTCAACCCGCTGCCACCGGCCGCGCACCTGACCGACCTGCGTACGCGCATCGGCGAAGTGCAGAAGCTGGCGCGCCAGAGCGGTGCGCTGCACGCGGCGCTGTTCGTCGACGAGTCTGGTGAGATCGTCCTGTGCCGCGAAGACATTGGCCGGCACAACGCGCTGGACAAGCTGATCGGCGCGCTAAACCGTGAAAGCCGCGACGCCCGCCGCGGCTTTGCCGTGGTCACCAGCCGCTGCAGCCTGGAACTGATCCACAAGGCGGTACGCGCCGGCTTCGCCAGCCTGGTCAGCCTGTCGGCGCCGACCGAACTGTGCGTGCGCTGGGCGCGTCGGCACCGTCTCAACCTCATCCACCTGCCGCATCACAGCGCGCCACGCGTCTACAGCCCGGCGCCCTAGGCTCCCGCTTGGTAGCCCGGATGTAATCCGGGAAGATCCTCGAAGAGCGTCCCTAATGCTGTTCACTTAAGAAACGGTCAAACACGATCAGTCCCCTCGCCCCTTTGGGGAGAGGGTTAGGGCGGGCCGCGTTCGGAGAGGGGAAACCGGCGGTTTCGCGGTGTTTTCGGCCCTCTCCCCCAGCCCCTCTCCCATAAATGGGAGAGGGGAGCAAAACGTGTGCAACCTTAAGTGAACAGTATTATGAAGAGCGTCCCGGATTGCCTCCGCGCTACAGGCCCTGCAGCAACTCCTGGTAAACCTCCACCGCGTCGAATTCTTCGGTGTCCTTGGGCCCGGCCTGGCTGTCCGGCTGACGCACGGCAAGCAGGTGGGCGACACCGAACTGTCCGGCGCTGCGCAGAATCGGCAGGCTGTCGTCGATGAACAGGCTGCGCGCCGGATCGAAGCCGACGTCCTGACGCAGGGCGAACCAGAACTGCTGGTTCTCCTTGGGAAAGCCGTAGTCGTGAGAGCTGATCAGGCGCTCGAACCAGGGCGCCAGTTCGACCCGTTCCATCTTCAACGACAGCGAATCGCGATGCGCGTTGGTGATCAGCACCACACGCTTGCCGGCCTCGCGCAGGGCGCGAAGGAACAGCTCGGCGTCCGGGCGCAGGGCGATCAGGTCGGCGACCTCACGCTTGAGTTCGCGGATCGACAGTTTCAGTTCGCGGCTCCAGAAGTCCGTGCAGTACCAGTTCAGCGTGCCGGCGTGCTGGCGAAACAGTGGCAGCAGCTCGGCCTCGGCCAGCGCCAGGCTGATGCCATGATGTTCGGCATAGCGCTGCGGCAGGTGCTTGAGCCAGAAGTGATTGTCGAAGTGCAGATCGAGCAGGGTGCCGTCCATGTCCAGCAGGACAGTGTCGATCTGGTGCCAGGGTAGTGAAGGCATGGGCGCGCCAGGTAATGAAAGTCGTGAATCTGCCGGCGCGCGTCGCGATCGCGCAATCTGCGCCGGGGATAATCGCAAAAGCCGCTGTATGATAACCGACCAGGTCTCGCCAAGGAGTCGTCCCATGCGTCAAAAACCCACGGTTCTCGCCCGCGAGATCGTCGCCAGCAGCCGCCTGTTCTGTGTCGAGGAGGTGCAGTTGCGTTTTTCCAACGGTACCGAGCGCACCTACGAGCGATTGGTCGGCAAGGGCGCCGGTTATGGTGCGGTGATGGTGGTGGCGATGCTCGACGCCGAGCATGCCGTGCTGATCGAGGAATACTGCGGCGGCACCGATGACTATCAGCTGTCGCTGCCCAAGGGGCTGATCGAGCCGGGGGAGGACGTGCTGGTGGCGGCCAATCGCGAGCTCAAGGAGGAGGCGGGGTTCGGTGCGCATGAACTGGAGTACATCACCGAGCTGAGCCTGTCGCCCGGTTACATGAGCCAGAAGATCCAGGTGGTGCTGGCGCGCGATCTGTACGAGGAGCGCCTGCCCGGCGACGAGCCCGAGCCGATGCGGGTCGACCGCATCAGCCTGCGCGAGCTGTCCAGCCTGGCCCAGCACGAGCAATTCAGCGAGGGCCGTGCCCTGGCCGCGCTTTATCTGGTACGCGACCTGCTCACCCAGCGCGGGGAGTACCGCCCGTGAGCCATCCCTATATCCCCAAGGTAATCGAACTGGTACGCGCTGCAGGCGCTGCGACCTTGCCGTACTGGCGCAGCGATGTGGCGGTGACGGAAAAGGCTGACGCCTCGCCGGTAACCGCTGCCGACCTGGCCGCGCACCATATCCTGCTCGATGGCCTGCAGGCGCTGGCGCCGGATATTCCGGTGCTGTCGGAAGAGGCCGCCGACATTGCGCTGGCCGAGCGCGCCGCCTGGACCCGCTGGTGGCTGGTCGATCCGCTCGATGGCACCAAGGAGTTCATCGCCGGATCAGAGGAGTTCACTGTCAATGTCGCGCTGATCGAGCGCGGCCGCGTGGTCTTCGGTGTGGTCGGCATCCCGGCCAGCGGCCGCTGCTATTACGGCGGCGCCGGCTTCGGCGCCTGGCGTAGCGAAGCGCCGGGTGTGGGGCAGTCGATCAGCGTGCGTCTGGCGCCGGCGCAAGGCTTTACCCTGGTGGCCAGCAAGCGCCACTCGAGCCCGGCGCAGGAAACCCTGCTCGCAGGGCTCGCTGAGCGTTTTGGCGAGCCGGCGCTGGCCAATATCGGCAGTTCGCTGAAGTTCTGTCTGTTGGCCGAAGGCAATGCCGATTGCTACCCACGCCTGGCGCCTACCTCGCAGTGGGATACCGCTGCCGCGCAGGGCGTGCTGGAAGGGGCGGGCGGCGAAGTGCTGGATCTGGCTGGCGAGGCGCTGACCTACGAGGCGCGTGAATCCTTCCTCAATCCGTCTTTCCTGGCGCTGCCGGCTGACGCCGAGTGGCGTGGCGCGTTGATCGAGTTGGCGCGGGCACTCTAATTGTAGGGCGGGTGAAACCCGCCACATCGCCCATGGCGGGTTGCACCCGCCCTACGGCTCAATCGAGCATATCGCTGTAGCGCTCGTCCTTCCTGAACACCAGCGGCTGGTCGAAGCCCGGCACCTTCACTTCTTCGGTGGTGATGGAGATCGCCTGGTCGTCGATCATGTCGTTGCCGAAGTTGTAGATGATGTCCAGCTTGCCCTGCAGCGCCTGCTGGTCGTAGGCGGCTGCGGCGGCGCGGGTGCCCTCGCGGCGGGCCAGGTAGGCGTCGAAGGCGGCCTGGCCGTGGCGCTTGCGCAGCATGCGTTCGGTCACGTGAGGGGCCAGTACCAGGGCGCTGGCATTGTTGCCGCCGAAACCCTTGGAGTTGATGAAGGCCACGTCCAGCGCGTGCTCACCCACCTTACGGTCTTCGGTGGACAGGCTCAGGTGATCCTGATGCACGTCGCCAGCGACGGCGTCGATGGTCTTGATGCCTGGCACGATTCCGTACTTGAAGGCGCCGAGGGCGCCGATCACCTGATCGCCGCTGGCGGTGGCCAGGGAGTGGCCGACGAAGGCCTTCACCGCCGTGACCGGCCACTGTTCGATGCCGAACGCAGCCGCGACGCGGTCGAGGATCTCCGACTCGGTGACGCGGTTGGCCGGGGTGCTGGAGCCATGAGCGTGGACGAAGCTGCGATTGCGTACGGCATCCAGACCGAGCAGCTGCGCGGCGCTGGCCACGGCCTTGGCCACGGTCAGGTAGTTGCCCGGGCCGGGCGCGGAAATGGATTTCTTGAAACCATCGGCATTGATGAACACGTCCGGCACCGCGCCGTGGATGTCGGCACCCAGCTCCAGGGCCAGCTCGTCGTCCATCAGCACCACGAACTGACAGGCCTCGGCCAGGGTGAAGCCGCAGTTGTCGCCGAACGGGCGGCTGGCGCGGCGGAAGTCCACATCGCTCTTGCCTTCGATCTGGCGCAGGCCTTCTTCGGTGGCCAGCGCGCCCATGGCGCCGTAGCCCTCGATGCATTCCTGGTTGATCGGCGCCTCGCTGCTGCCGACGATGACCACGCGCGCCTTGCCCGAGGCGATCTGCTCGATGCCCTTCTGCAGGTTGTAGAGGAAGGTCGCGCAGGCGCCGGTGATGCTGCCGGTGGTGCCGACGCTGCCGAGCACGTAGGCGTTGATAAAGTCAGCCGGCATGGTGTTCAGGCCCAGGGCCAGTTGCTTGGCGGTGACGCGGCCGCCTTTGAGGCGCGACTGCATCATGCCGCCGAAACCGTTCTCGTCGAGCTGGCTCATGATGCAGCTGGCGAACACGGCGATCTCGTCCGGGGCGACGTGCTGGACGATGCGCTGCCAGTCGATGCCAACCGAGCGTAGAGCATCGGTGACGCCGACCACGGTCATGGCCAGGCCACGTGGGTGAAAGCGGGCGTTATACAGTTCGCTCGGCTCGAAACCGGTGGGCAGCTGGCCGGCGGATTTCACCGCCAGCGGGCGGTAGCTGTCGACCTTGAATTCGCAGCTGTCATGCAGGGTGACGCGTACTTCGTTGCCCTCGAGCTCTTCGATCGACCAATTGGCCGGCATCGGCTCGGGCAGTTGCTTGCGCTGGGTGATGAAGCTCAGGTTGGCGCCATTGGCGGGGGCGACGCCGATGCTTTTCTGCCAGTGGGCGGCGTCCGGGTCCAGGTGCTGTTTCTCGATGCGGCGCACCAGGGTGCCTGCGAGTATCTGCTTGGCGTAGCGGCTTTCGATCTCTGCCAGGCTCAGCGCCTGGCCGTCCTGATCCTGATACTGGCCATCGATTACACGTACCAGCTTCATCATCTGCGCCAGCCCGGCCAGGGTTTCCTGGCGTGCCTGAGGCTCCAGCGACTCCTGCACGGTACGACGAAAACCATGGTGGAAGGAGCTGCGCCCGGCTGCGTTGTAACCCCCAAAACCCACGATCACAGGTAAGCGCGACATAACTCAAAAGCTCCTGAACAAGGCCAGCGCGACGCCAGGCCGGCGCCAGTGAGCGCGGGCGGGGTCATAGGGCGGTGGCATTTGGAAAATTTCGGCTGCTAACCTGACGTGGATCATGACCGTCGAGTCACTCATTCGTCCAATGTCGTGGCGAGTGCGGCGCGTGTCGCGGATGGGATGGGGCGTCTTCAGGGCGCAGGGTGCGCTTGGCGCACCCACGAAAAACGAGCCCGCCAGACGGCGGGCTTGGATGGCTCAGCTCTGGTAGCTGATATGCCCGTCGACCAGTGTGTAGCGCACCGCACCGGGCAGGCAATGGCCGATGAATGGGCAGTTGCTGCCCTTGGAGTGCCACTGTTCACCGGCGACGGTGGAGGCCTGCGCATCGAACAGCACGATATCGGCAGCGCCGCCGACGCTCAGCTTGCCGGCCGGCAGGCGCAGTGCGGCAGCCGGGCCGCTGGACAGACGCGCCAGCAGTGTCGGCAGATCCAGCAGGCCGTCCTGCACCAGGCTCATGGCCAGCGGCAGCAGCAACTGCACGCTGCTGATACCCGGCTCTGTGGCGGCGAAGGGCGCCAGCTTGGCATCGCGCTCGTGCGGCTGGTGGTGGCTGGCGATAGCCGAGATCACCCCGGCTTTCACCGCTTCGCGCAGACCGTCGCGGTCGGCGCGTGAGCGCAGTGGCGGCTGTACGTGGTAGAGGCTGGAGAAATCGATCAGCGCCTCGTCGGTGAGGATCAGCTGGTACAGCGCGACATCGGCGGTCACTGGCAGGCCGCGAGCCTGGGCGCCTGCGATCAGCTCGGCGCCACGGGCGCTGGTGATCTGGCTGAAATGCGCGCGCACGCCGCTCTGTTCCACCAGCAGCAGGTCGCGGGCCAGGGCCACGGTTTCGGCGGTTTCCGGGATGCCGGCCAGGCCGAGGAAGCTGGCGGTCGGGCCTTCGTGGGCCAGGCCGCCTTCGGCCAGGTCGGCGTCCTGCGAGTGGAAGATCACCTGCAGGTCGAAGGTGGCTGCATATTCCAGCGCGCGGCGCAGGGTACGGCTGCTGCGGAAGTTGTCCAGGCCGTTGCCGAAGGCCACGCAGCCGGCATCGCGCAGCGCGACCAGCTCGGCAAGCTGTTCGCCAGCCAGGCCCTTGCTCAGCGCCCCGATGGGGAAGACCTTGGTGTGCCCGGCTTCGCGGGCGCGGTCGAGGATCAGCTCGGCCACGGCCGAGGTATCCAGCACCGGCTTGGTGAACGGTGGGCAGCACAGGCTGGTGACGCCGCCGGCCGCAGCGGCCAGGGTTTCCGTGGCGATGCTGCCCTTGCGGCTGTAGCCCGGCTCGCGCAGGGCCACGGACAGGTCGACCAGGCCGGGCGCGGCGATCAGGCCTTGGGCCTCGAGCGTCTTGTCGGCAGTGAAACCGGCCGGTGCCTGGCCGATGGCGGCCAGCTTGCCGCCGTCGATAAAGAGGTCGCTGACCCGGTCCTGGCCGCTGGCCGGGTCGATCACGCGGGCGCCGAGGATTGCGGTACGCATCAGTTGGCCTCCTCGGCGTTGAGTTGACGTTGGGCGTTCTGCCCGCTCATGGCCATCGACAGCACGGCCATGCGAATGGCGATGCCATAGGTGACCTGGTTGAGGATTACCGACTGAGGGCCGTCGGCCACTGCCGACTCGATCTCCACGCCGCGGTTGATCGGGCCCGGGTGCATCACCAGGGCATCGGGCTTGGCCAGCTTGAGGCGCTGCTCGGTGAGGCCGAACAGGCGGTAGAACTCGCCCTCGCTGGGCAGCAGGCCGCCCTGCATGCGCTCGCGCTGCAGGCGCAGCATGATCACCACGTCCACATCCTTGAGGCCTTCATTGGCATTGCTGAACACACGCACGCCGTAGCTTTCTTCCAGACCGATCGGCAGCAGGGTCTTCGGTGCGATGACGCGGATGTCCGGGCAGCCCAGGGTCTTCAGCGCGAGCATGTTCGAGCGCGCCACCCGCGAGTGCAGGATATCGCCGACGATGGCCACCGAGAGATTCTCGAAGTCGCCCTTGTGGCGGCGAATGGTGAGCATGTCGAGCATGCCCTGAGTCGGGTGCGCGTGGCGGCCGTCGCCACCGTTGATGATCGCCAGATTCGGGCACACGTGCTCGGCGATGAAGTGCGCGGCGCCGGAGTCGGCATGGCGCACGACGAAGATGTCGGCGGCCATGGCCTCGAGATTGCGCAGAGTGTCGAACAGCGTCTCGCCCTTGCTGGTGGAGCTGGTCGAGACGTTGAGGCTGATGACGTCGGCCGACAGGCGCTGGGCGGCCAGCTCGAAGGTGGTGCGGGTGCGCGTGGAGTTCTCGAAGAACACGTTGCACACGGTCTTGCCGCGCAGCAGCGGGACTTTCTTCACCGCGCGCGCGCCGACTTCGAGGAAGGAGTCGGCGGTGTCGAGAATTTCGGTCAACAGCTCGCGGGGCAGGCCGTCGAGTGAGAGGAAGTGACGCAGCTGACCTTGGTCGTTCAGCTGCAGCGGGCGCTTGGCGGCGAGTGGCGTCATCGCGGGGGTCTCAGTTGGCGAGCGTCTGGAGTTCGAGGGTCAGCGGCGTCGGGCCGGACAATTTTACCCGCTCGTTGGTCGCCAGCGACAGGGTGGCACCGAACACATCCGGGCGGATCGGCAACTCGCGGGCGTTGAGGTCGAGCAGGCTGACCAGGGTCACGCTGGCCGGGCGACCATAGTCGAACAGTTCGTTCAGCGCGGCGCGGATGGTGCGCCCGCTCATCAGTACGTCGTCGATCAGCACCAGATGCTGGCCTTCGATCTCGAACGGCAACTCGGACGGTTGCACCTGTGGATGCAGGCCGTTCTGGGTGAAGTCGTCGCGGTAGAAGGACACGTCGAGGATGCCAAGGGCGTCATCACGGCCCAGCGCCTGCAGCAGGGCCTGGGCGACCCAGACGCCGCCAGTGCGGATGCCGATAAAGCGCGGTTCGCTGATCTGGCGCTGGTTGAGGTGCTGGGTCAGCGCACTGGCCATGGCCGGCAGCAGGTCGTTGGGGTTCGGTAGCATGGCGAAACTCCTTGGTGCGGGCCGAGTCGCTCAGCCCGTGCAGTTTTCCTCTAGCCAGCCCTGCAGTAGCAGAGCGGCGGCAATGGCATCGACCGGGCGCTCGCGGTAGCCGCCGCTCTGGCCTTCGCGCAGGCGCTGGCCCTTGGCCTCGAAGGTGGTCAGGCGCTCGTCGTGGGTGTAGGCGGGCAGGTTGAAGCGGCCATTGAGGCGGCGGGCGAATTTCTCGGCGCGGGCGCTCATCTCGCTGGGCGTGCCGTCCATGTTCAGCGGCAGGCCGACTACCACGGCGTCCGGCTGCCACTCCTTGATCAGCGCTTCGACGCGGCTCCAGTCCGGCACGCCGTTCTGCGCCTTGAGCACGCACAGTTCACGGGCCTGGCCGGTGATCACCTGGCCGACGGCGACGCCGATCTGCTTGGTGCCATAGTCGAAGCCCAGCAGCAGGCGCAGTGGCTTGTCACTCATCAGGCGTGCCCGACCTGCGAGGTCAGCAGGCTGAGGTTGACTCCCAGGCGTGCTGCAGCGGCATCGAGGCGCTGGTCGTAGGGCATGTCGAAGAGAATGCTGCTGTCGGCGGGGCAGGTCAGCCAGGCGTTGTCGGCCAGCTCCGCTTCCAGTTGCCCCGCTTCCCAGCCGGCGTAGCCGAGCGTGATCAGGTAGCGATCCGGGCCGCTGCCGTCGGCGATGGCGAACAGCACGTCCTGCGAGGTCGAAAGGCCCAGCTCACCCAGCTCCAGGGTCGCCTGGAACTGCGGGCCAGCCGGATGCAGGACGAAGCCGCGGTCGGTCTGTACCGGGCCGCCGGCGAAGATCGGCAGGCTGTGGCACAGCGCTGCGGGCTCCTCGTCAGGGCGTAATTGCTCCAGCACTTCGGCCAGGTTGAGGCCGTTGGGTTTGTTGATCACCAGGCCCATCGCCCCCTGCTCGTTGTGTTCGACCAGGTAGGTGACGGTTTGCGCGAAGTTCGGATCGGCCATGTGCGGCATGGCGATCAGGAAATGGTGCTTGAGCGAGGTGGGGGCTGAATTCTTCATGGCGCCTAGTTTGAAGCTGCAAGCTGCAAGGGACAAGCTGCAAGTAAAGGCGAAAAGCCTGGGTGAGACAGGAGGGCGTGAGTGGCCTTCTTGAGGCTTGCAGCTTGAAGCTTGCAGCTGCCCTATCAGTTGCTCGACAGCCGGTCGCCGCGGTCGAAGCGCCAGGTGCGGATGATTTCTAGGCGGTCGATATCGGCCAGGTCGCCGGTGAAGGGCGCATAGGGCGCGGCCAGGCGCACGATGCGTTGCGCGGCCTGGTCCAGGACGGCCTGGCCCGAGGACTCCAGCACCTGCACTTCATACAGGGAGCCATCGCGGTTGATCGACACCAGCAGGCGCAGGCTGCCGTAGATGCGTTGGCGGCGGGCGTCGTCCGGATAATTGAGGTTGCCGATGCGCTCGACCTTCTTGCGCCATTCGTCCTTGTACCAGGCGCCCTTGTCGCGCATGGTCGAGGCGGCGTTGAGGCGGTGGATCTTCGGGCGCTTGGCGTAGGCTTGAACTTCCTGCGCCAGTTCGGCTTCCAGGCTGGCGATTTCTGTCGAGAGCTGGGCGGAGTCGAATACCGGTGCCGGGCGCGTTTCCGGGACCGGTTTGGCTTCTTCGCGTTTGACCGGTGTTTTCTGCTGCTGTGGTGCGCGCGTGGCGACGGCGGCCTTGGGCGCTTCTGGCTTGCTGGCAGGCTGCTGCGGGGTGGCAGGTGGTGTGACCTTGCGCACCTCGCTGTCCTGGAAGGGAGCCTGCTCGGTTGTTTTCGGTGCAGCGGCGTGTTCCAGCGTACCGCTGCCTTGTTGGTTATCCTGGGCGAGGAAGTCGGCCTCCTTGGGCTTCTCTTCGCTCTTGAATGTGGACAGGGTAATTTCCAGCGTCTTGCTGATCTCTGGTGGCGACTCCAGGGTGAAGCCGACGCCAAGAATCAGCGCCACATGCAGGGCTGCGGCGAGAAACAGGGTGAACCCCAGGCGATCCGCCGGACGGACGGTGGCGGAGGAAGCGGTGGTTGGGGTGGCGGCTGCGTTCATCGCGTATCGGGTCTGCTTTCGAATGTCGCGCAGTCTGCGGCGCGACGCTTCAGGCTGCAAGCCTGAAGCGCCAGGCTGTTAGCTGGTTCAAGCTTGTGGCGTTTATGTGATGCTGGCGTAGGGCGGGTGCAACCCGTCGGCCAGGCAGTGGCGGGTTGCACCCGCCTTACGATCCGCGCTTCGCCGCGATGCAGTCCATCAGGCGCTCGCCGATACGGGTATCGAAGGCAGCGTCGATCTCGCGGATGCAGGTCGGGCTGGTAACGTTGATTTCCGTCAGGTGGTCGCCGATTACATCGAGTCCGACGAATATCAGCCCCTTTTCACGCAGGGTCGGGCCGACCGCCGCGGCGATCTCGCGGTCGCGATCGGTCAGCGGCCTGGCTTCGCCGCGGCCGCCTGCAGCCAGGTTGCCACGGGTTTCTCCGGCGGCCGGAATGCGCGCCAGGCAGTAGGGCACCGGTTCGCCATCTATCATCAGGATGCGCTTGTCGCCATCCTTGATGGCAGGCAGGTAGGCCTGCACCATGATCTGCTGCTGACCGTGCAGGGTCAGGGTTTCCAGAATCACCGAGAGGTTGGGGTCGCCTGCACGGTGGCGAAAGATCTGCGAACCGCCCATGCCATCAAGGGGTTTGAGAATGATGTCACGGTGCTCATCGGCAAACTGGCGCACAATATCGGCGCGTCGACTGACCAGGGTCGGTGGCGTGTATTGGGGAAACTGGGTGGCGAAGAACTTTTCATTGCAGTCGCGCAGGCTCTGCGGCCGATTGACCACCAGTACGCCGTCGCGCTCCGCCTGCTCGAGCAGGTAGGTGGAGTAGACGAATTCGTTATCGAAGGGCGGGTCCTTGCGCATCAGGATTACGTCCAACTCGGCGAGCGGCGTGTCCTGTTCCATGCCAAGGGTGAACCAGCGCTGCGGGTCATTGAACACCTCCAGCGGGCGCAGGCGGGCACGAGCCTGACCGCGAACCTGGTAGAGATCCTGCTGCTCCATGTAGAACAGCGACCAGCCGCGTGCTTGAGCGGCCAGCAACATGGCCAGCGAGCTGTCCTTCTTGAAGGAAATGCTGGCAATCGGATCCATGACGATCCCGAGACGAAGGCTCATGGGGGTAACTCTCCGCGAGGTAGAGGGTAGAGGCCGGGTTGGCCATGCCGTGAAAAGGCTGTCAGGGTGGCGTTGGCCGGGGCCTTGGTCAAGGGCTGGTGCTGCCCCGGCAGGCTTATAGATTGCATCTGGAGAGTGTGCTAAAAAGGCCCGACGATTGGGTCAAGCCCCATCGGCGACTGGGCCTCAGGCATACTGATAACGCGAATATAACGACTCACCGAGGCGATGGTAGGGCGAACATGGAACAGCATTCCGAGGGTTTGAAAGTGATGGTGATCGACGACTCGAAGACGATTCGTCGCACCGCCGAAACTCTGCTGAAAAAAGTGGGTTGTGACGTCATCACCGCGGTCGATGGCTTCGATGCCCTGGCCAAGATTGCCGACACTCACCCCAGTATCATCTTTGTCGACATCATGATGCCGCGTCTCGATGGGTATCAGACCTGTGCCCTGATCAAGAACAACAGTGCCTTCAAATCCACCCCGGTGATCATGCTGTCCTCCAAGGATGGCCTGTTCGACAAGGCCAAGGGCCGCATCGTCGGCTCCGATCAATACCTGACCAAGCCCTTCAGCAAGGAAGAGCTGCTCGGTGCGATCAAAGCCCATGTGCCGGACTTCACCCCGGTGGAACAAGCCTCCTGACGCACTGGCCTCGCGGCCCCTGCGTCTCTTCTGCATTGGGAAACACCATGGCTCGAATTCTGATTGTTGATGACTCCCCGACCGAGATGTACAAGCTGACCGCCATGCTGGAAAAGCACGGCCATCAGGTACTGAAGGCGGAAAACGGCGCCGACGGCGTGGCCCTGGCTCGCCAGGAGAAGCCGGACGCGGTCCTGATGGACATCGTCATGCCCGGCCTCAATGGCTTCCAGGCGACTCGTCAACTGACCAAGGACGCCGAAACCAGCCACATCCCGGTGATCATCGTCACCACCAAGGATCAGGAAACCGACAAGGTCTGGGGCAAGCGCCAGGGCGCGAAGGACTACCTGACCAAACCGGTCGACGAAGACACCTTGCTGAAAACTCTCAATGCGGTACTGGCCGGCTGATGCCGTGCCGTCCGTTGACTGAATAAGAAGAAGGCCACGGCTGGCATGTCGGACGCGCAGACTCCTTTCCAGATTCTCCTCGAGATCGACCAGCGTTGCCGGGCCCTGGCGGCCGGCCTGCCGTCGCAACAGGCGGCGGTGCAGACCTGGAGCGGTATCGGTTTTCGCATGGGCGAGCGATTCTTCGTCGCGCCGATGGGGGAAGTGGGCGAGGTCCTGCACGAGCCGCGCTACACCCTGCTGCCGGGTGTGAAGGGCTGGGTCAAAGGGGTGGCCAACGTGCGTGGCCGCCTGTTGCCGATCATGGACCTGTGCGGGTTCTTCGGCAGTGAATTGTCGCCGCTGCGCAAGCTGCGGCGAATCCTGGTGGTCGACCATCAGGAAATCTTCGCCGGCCTGACGGTCGACGAAGTCTTCGGTATGCAGCATTTCCCCGTGGATGCCTTCTCAGAACAACTGCCGCCTCTCGAGGCGAGCATTGCGCCGTTCATCCACGGTGTTTTCCAACGGGAACAGCCCTGGTTGGTGTTCAGCCCTCATGCGCTGACGGCCGATCCGGGCTTTCTCGACGTGTCCTATCAGTAGATTTCGGTTGGGCCGGCTCTGCCGGCTCTTTGGCGTTACATGGGAACCCTAGTGCGGTCGGTCCAGGCGGGGGCCAGATAATGAAAAAACTAAATGCAGGCAATTTGTTGGCGGGGGCACGCAGCAGTACGCTGATCGCAGCGCTGTTCGTCGTGCTTATCGTTTCCATCGTGCTGTTGTTCGCGAACTTCGCCTACATCAACACCCAGTCCAACTACGATACCGAGTACATCAGTCACTCCGGTGAGCTGCGCGTACTGTCCCAGCGTATCGCCAAGAACGCCACGGAAGCGGCGGCGGGTACTGCCGAAGCCTTCGGTCTGTTGCGCGACGCACGTAACGACTTCCAGCAGCGCTGGGGCTACCTGACCGATGGCGATGCCAGCAGCGGTTTGCCGCCGGCACCCGAGTCGGTGCAGGCGCAGATGGCTGCGGTACAGCAGGACTGGGATAGCCTGCGGCAGAACACCGACGCCATTCTCGCCAGTGAACAGACCGTACTGTCGCTGCACCAGGTAGCCGCCACCCTGGCGGAAACCATCCCGCAGCTGCAGGTCGAGTACGAGGAAGTGGTCGACATCCTGCTGGAAAGCGGCGCGCCGGCTGCCCAGGTTTCCGTGGCCCAGCGTCAGTCGCTGCTGGCTGAACGTATCCTCGGTTCGGTGAACAAGGTACTGGCCGGTGACGAAGACTCGGTGCAGGCCGCCGACATGTTCGGTCGTGACGCCAGCCTGTTCGGTCGTGTACTGGCGGCGATGCTCGAAGGCAACGCCGCGATGGAAATCAGCCAGGTGACCGACGAGGAAGCCCTCGAGCGTCTGGCCGAGATTTCCGAGCTGTTCGAATTCGTATCCGGTTCGGTGGACGAGATTCTCGAGACCTCGCCGGAACTGTTCCAGGTGCGTGAGTCGGCGAACTCGATCTTCACCGTGTCGCAGACCCTGCTGGACAAGGCGTCCGAGTTGGCTGCCGGCTTCGAAGACCTCGCCGACGGCCGCGCCATCAACACCCTGTTCGGCTACGTGCTGGGTGGTCTGGCGCTGGGCTCGATCATTCTCATCGGCCTGGTGATGGTGCGTGAAACCAACCGTCGTCTGGCTGAAACCGCCGAGAAGAACGAACGTAACCAGGCGGCGATTCTGCGTCTGCTCGACGAAATCGCCGACCTCGCCGACGGTGACCTGACCGTGGCCGCGACGGTAACCGAAGACTTCACCGGTGCCATCGCCGACTCCATCAACTACTCCATCGACCAGCTGCGCGACCTGGTAGCCACCATCAACCTGACCGCCGTTCAGGTAGCCGGTGCGGCCCAGGAAACCCAGGCCACGGCGATGCACCTGGCCGAGGCCTCCGAGCACCAGGCGCAGGAAATCGCCGGTGCCTCCGCGGCGATCAATGAAATGGCCGTGTCGATTGACCAGGTATCGGCGAACGCCTCGGAATCCTCCGCGGTAGCGGAACGTTCCGTAGCCATCGCCAACAAGGGCAACGAGGTCGTACACAACACCATCACCGGCATGGATAACATCCGTGAGCAGATCCAGGATACCTCGAAGCGGATCAAGCGCCTCGGCGAATCGTCCCAGGAGATCGGTGACATCGTAAGCCTGATTAACGACATTGCCGACCAGACCAACATCCTCGCACTGAACGCCGCGATCCAGGCGTCCATGGCTGGTGATGCGGGCCGCGGCTTCGCCGTGGTAGCGGACGAGGTACAACGCCTCGCAGAACGTTCCTCGGCGGCGACCAAGCAGATCGAGGCGCTGGTAAAAACCATTCAGACCGACACCAACGAAGCCGTTATCTCCATGGAACAGACGACTTCCGAAGTGGTGCGCGGTGCCCGCCTGGCGCAGGACGCCGGTGTGGCACTGGAAGAGATCGAGAAGGTATCGAAGACCCTCGCGGCCCTCATCCAGAACATTTCCAACGCCGCTCGCCAGCAGGCCTCTTCGGCCGGCCACATTTCCAACACCATGAACGTGATCCAGGAGATCACCTCGCAGACGTCCTCGGGTACCACCGCCACCGCCAAGAGCATTGGTAACCTGGCCAAGATGGCCAGCGAGATGCGCAAGTCGGTGTCCGGCTTCACCCTGCCAGACGCCTGATAAAGGAGCGCGGAGGCTGGCTGCAGCCTCCGCATCACAGCCATGACCCAGGGCGAAGGTATGCAGTCAGCGGGCGTTTGGGCATTGCGCCCGGTGACCGATATGTCGCAAGCCGATTTCCACGACTGGCAGACGCTGCTTGAAGCGCGTACCGGTGTGGTGATCAGCGAGCAGCGGCGCGCATTCCTGCAGACCAACCTGAGTGCGCGCATGCGCGAACTGGGCGTCGAGGATTACGCCAGCTACTACCGTCAGGTCACCGATGGCCCGCGTGGCGCGGTGGAGTGGTCGACCCTGCTGGATCGGCTGACCGTGCAGGAAACCCGTTTCTTCCGTCATCCGCCTTCCTTCGAGGTGCTCTCGCAGTACCTGCAGGAGCGCCTGGCGGCAGGGCTGGGCAAGCCCTGGGAACTGTGGAGCGTGGGTTGCTCCAGTGGTGAGGAGCCTTATTCGCTGGCGATCATGGCCGCCGAAGCCCTGCAGGGCAGCGAGCTGCCCGAACACTTTGCGGTGACCGGTACGGATATCAGTCAGGGTGCACTGAGCAAGGCGCGTGAGGCGTGCTATTCGGCGCGGCGCCTGGAGCAGGTGAGTGACGAGCTGCGCGAGCGCTACTTTCTCGCGCAGGCCGATGGACGTTTCAAGGTGGTACCGAGTCTGGCGGCGCGCGTATGCAGCGCCCGGCTCAATGTGCTGGAACTGGCCAAGGCGCCGATGTCCGGCATGGACGTGATTTTCTGTCAGAACTTGCTGATCTATTTCCGCCGCTGGCGTCGCCGCGACATCCTCAACCGCCTGGCCGAGAGCCTGACGCCGGGTGGCCTGCTGGTCGTGGGCGTGGGCGAAGTAGCCGGTTGGCAGCACCCGCAACTGGTGCCGGTGGCCGACGAGCGAGTTCTGGCGTTTACCCGCAAGGGATAAGGCCAAGTTTATGAGTGGAGTGGCTATGGGTGATCGGCATGATTATGTCGCCCTGGAGTGGGTCAAAGGCGAGATCGGGGAAACCCTGAAGCAGGCGCGGCAGGCCCTGGAGGCGTTCGTCGAGAACCCGCAGGACCCCACGCGCATGCGCTTCTGCCTGACCTACGTGCACCAGGTTCACGGCACCTTGCAGATGGTCGAGTTCTACGGCGCAGCATTGCTCGCCGAAGAAATGGAACAGCTGGCCAAGGCGCTGATGGAAGGTCGCGTGGCCAACCAGGGCGAAGCCCTGGAGGTGCTGATGCAGGCCATCCTGCAACTGCCTGTGTACCTCGATCGTATTCAGACCGCTCGCCGCGACCTGCCGATGGTCGTGCTGCCGCTGCTCAACGACCTGCGCGCCGCCCGCGGCGAGAAGCTGCTGTCGGAAACCAGCCTGTTCTCCCCGGACATGTCCGCACGTCTGCCGGCGCTGCCGTCGGACAGCCTGGCGCGCCTGCGTACTGCCGAGCTGCCGGTTCTGTTGCGCAAGCTGCGGCAGATGCTGCAAATGGCATTGGTCGGTGTGATCCGTGGCCAGGACCTGGCCACCAATCTCGGCTACATGGCGCGTGTGTTCGCTCGTCTGGAAAGCCTGTGCAAGGCCGCCCCGCTGGGCGGCTTGTGGCAGATCGCCTCCGGCCTGATCGAAGGCCTGGCCAATGGCAGCGTGGTCAACGGTACTTCCGTGCGCACGCTGCTGCGCCAGGTCGACAAGGAGCTCAAGCGCCTGGTCGAGCAGGGCGCCGACGGCATCAACCAGCCCGCCCCAGACGAACTCACCAAGAACCTGCTGTTCTACGTGGCCAAGGCGCCGGCGCAGTCGCCGCGTATCCGTAGCCTCAAGGAACAATACCGTCTCGACGACGCACTGCCCGACAACGAGGTGGTGGACGAAGAGCGCGCCCGCCTGGCGGGTCCCGACCGTGATGCCATGCGCTCGGTGGTTGCCGCGCTGTGTGAGGAGCTGGTGCGGGTCAAGGACAGTCTCGACCTGTTCGTGCGCAGCGATCGCAGCCATCCCGGCGAGCTCGACGCCCTGCTGGCGCCGCTCAAGCAGATCGCCGATACCCTCGCGGTGCTGGGCTTCGGTCAGCCGCGCAAGGTGATCCTCGACCAGATCGACGTGGTCCACAGCCTGTCCCTCGGCCAGCGCGAGCCCAACGACGCCGTATTGATGGACGTCGCCGGTGCGCTGCTCTACGTAGAGGCGACCCTGGCCGGCATGGTCGGCCCGAGCGACGACAGCCCGAACGAGCAGAGTCACCTGCCGACCACCGATGTGGCGCAGATTCATCAGTTGGTGATCAAGGAAGCGCGTAATGGTCTGGAACAGGCCAAGGACGCGATCATCGAGTTCATCGCTTCGCAGTGGAACCACGAGCACCTGGCCCGTGTGCCCGAGCTGCTGACCCAGGTCCGTGGCGGTCTGGCGATGATCCCGCTGCAGCGCGCCGCCGACCTGCTCAACGCCTGCAACCGCTACATCCAGGAACAGCTGCTGGCGCGCAAGGCCGTGCCCAACTGGCAGAGCCTGGACACCCTGGCCGATGCCATCACCAGCGTCGAGTACTACCTCGAACGCCTGGCCGAGGACCATGGCTCTCAGGGCGACCTGATTCTCGATGTCGCCGAGGAGAGCCTGGAGACCCTGGGCTACCCGCTCAAGGAAAAGCCATCGATCCTCGACCGCGTCGAACCGCAGGAAGAGAGCCTGGCACCGCTGGCCGACCCGTTGCAGGAAATCGAACTGCTGGGCGCCGAGGACGGGCAACTCGAAGAGCCTCTGGCCGAGCTCGAACCGCTGGCGTTCGAGCTGGACGAGCCTGCTGACGATGTTGTTGCAGATCTGCCAGCACTGGACGATGAGCCCGAGCTGCCGAGCGCCAACGAAACGGCCGATACCTTCACTTTCGAATTGGAAGAGCTCGAAGAGCTACCCGCGCTACAGAGCGAGGAGACCGTCGCCGCGCCGTTGCTCGATGCCGAGCCCGAGTCTGCGCTGGAGCTCGAAGAGCTGAGCCTGGAGCAACTGGCCGAGACGCCGCAGTGGGACGAACTGGAACTGGCGGACCTGGAACTGCCGGAAGTCGAGCTGCCCAGCGCACCCGAGGTCACGCCCGAGATTGACGCGCCGGCAGCTGAGAAACCGCTGTCGATGGCTGATGTGATGGCCGCCCCGGTGCAGGCGATCAACCCGCCTGCCGCCGATGTGCCGCCGAGCCTGCTGCCGCCGCCTGCCGATGAAGAGCCGGTGGACGAGGAGCTGCTGGAAGTCTTCATCGAAGAAGCCGGTGAGGTGCTGGAAACCATCGCCGAGTACCTGCCGCAGTGGCAGGCCGATACCGCCAACAAGGACGCGCTGATCGAAGTCCGCCGCGCCTTCCACACCCTCAAGGGCAGTGGGCGCATGGTGCGTGCGTTGATCATCGGCGAACTGGCCTGGTCCATCGAGAACCTGCTCAACCGCGTGCTGGATCGCAGCATCGAGCCGGGCGAGTCGGTGCAGCAGGTGGTGCTCGACGTCGTGGCGCTGATGCCGGCACTGGTCGAAGAGTTTGCCGCCAAGGCGCAGCGCCAGCGTGATGACGTCGACCTGTTGGCCGCCACCGCGCATGCGCTGGCCAAGGGGCAGACGCCCCCAAAATCTGACGCCCCGGCCGCCCAGCAGGTAGCCGAGCCCGTGGGCGTTGACCAAGCTACCGAGGTCGCCGAGCCGGTCGCCTCAAGCGACAACCAAGCGCTCGAAGGCGAGCCTGTCGATGGCGAGCCCCTCGACCCGCAGTTGCTGGAGATCTTCCGTAACGAGGCGGAAACCCATCTGGACACCCTGGTGGGCTTTCTCGCCGACTGCGCGCAGGAACTGCCGCAACCGGTGACCGATGACCTGCAGCGCGCCCTGCATACCCTCAAGGGCAGTGCCTACATGGCCGGTATCCTGCCGGTGGCGGAAATTGCCGCGCCGCTGGAGAAGCTGGTCAAGGAGTTCAAGACCAACCTGATTCAGGTCGATCTGGCGGCCGCCGAATTGCTCAGCAGCGCCGAGGGCCT
Source organism: Pseudomonas sp. UBA6323 (assembly GCF_002439135.1). Lineage (NCBI taxonomy): Bacteria > Pseudomonadati > Pseudomonadota > Gammaproteobacteria > Pseudomonadales > Pseudomonadaceae > Pseudomonas > Pseudomonas sp. UBA6323. The sequence goes on from NZ_DJSX01000015.1 coordinate 21,283, forward strand.
GTTCCGCACCGGCCTCGATAACCTGGAAAGCCAGCCGCTGGCGCCGATTCCCGGTGCCGAGGCGTTTCTGGCCCGCGTGCAGGCGCTGCATCAGGAGCGTCTGGCCAATGCCGAAAACGAGCGTATGGCGCAAAGCGGCGAGAGCCGCGATCCGCAGCTGATCAGCATTTTCCTCGCCGAAGGTATGGACATCCTGCTCGATGCCGAGGATCTGCTGCGCAAGTGGCGTGAGCACCCGTCCGAGCGCCAGGAGTTGTCTGCACTGCTGGAAGAGCTGGCCACCCTCGGCCGTGGTGCCGAGATGGCCGAGCTGCCGCAGATCGACGAACTGTGCGAGGCCCTGCTGGACCTTTACGGCGCCGTCGAAGAAGGCAGCCTGGCCGTCAGCGAGCGCTTCTTCGATGAGGCAGAAAAGGCTCACGAAGCGCTGATCGGCATGATGGATCAGGTCGCCGCCGCCTTGCAGGTCAGCCCGCAACCCGAGCGGGTACAGGCGCTGCGCGACCTGCTCAGCGAAGCCATCGATCCCAATACCCTGGCCTTGCTGACGCCTGGCGCCGAGGGGCTGGAAATCACCGAGCTCAATCAGACCATGGTTGAGCTGGAGCAGGCCGATAGCGAGCCGCAGAGCCTGGATGAGCAGGTTGCCGAGGCGGAGTTCATCGAGGAGGCGGTCGAAGCGCCACAGGCCGAAGCGCAGGTCGAAGACGACCCGAGCGCGGCCGACGCCGAACTCGACGAGGAAATGGTGGAGATCTTCCTCGAAGAGGCGGTGGACATTCTGGAGAGTGCCGGTCAGGCGCTGGAGCGCTGGCTCGGCGAGCCGGACAACACCCTGCCGTTGTCCTCGCTGCAGCGCGACCTGCACACCCTCAAGGGCGGCGCGCGCATGGCCGCGATTCGCCCGATCGGTGACCTGGGCCACGAGCTGGAGTCGCTCTACGAAGGCCTGGTCGACCGCCGTTACAACCACTCGCCGGAGCTGGGTAGCCTGCTGCAGCAAAGCCATGACCGCCTGGCGCAGATGCTCGACCAGTTGCAGGCGCGCCGGCCGCTGGTCTCGGGTGACGACCTGATCCAGGCGATCCGGCAGTTCCGTCAGGGCGGCACGCCGCAAAGCCTGTCGGCCGCCGTTGCTCAGATCGAGCCTGAGGCGGATGACGAGCCAGCCGAAGCGCTGGCGCAGGCGGAAAGCTACGAGCTGCCGCCCCTGGCGCTGGTCGAAGACGAGATCGTGTTCGATGAAGAGCCACAGGCCGAGCCTGAGGCCGAGTTGCCGCTGATCGACGAGGTCGAGCTAGTTCTGCCCGAAGACGAGCTGCCGCCGAGCGAAGCTGTTGCCGAGCCCGAGCCCGAGCCCGAGGCGCAGGATGCAGCGCTGGCCAACTGGCACGACGAGCGTGATCCCGAGCTGGTGGAGATTTTCCTCGAAGAAGGTTTCGACATCATCGATAGCGCCGGCGCCGCGCTGCAGCGCTGGATGGCCGATGTCGACAACAGCCTGGAGCTGGAAGCCCTGCAGCGCGACCTGCACACGCTCAAGGGCGGGGCGCGCATGGCCGAGATTCGCGAGATCGGCGATCTGGCTCACGAACTGGAATTCCTCTACGAAGGCCTCGGCGCCGGTCGCCTGCGCGCCAGCCCGGAACTGTTCAGCCTGCTGCAGGCTTGCCACGACCGTCTGGCCGAGATGCTCGAAGCCGTGCGTGGTCAGCGTGCGGTGCCGCAGGGCGATGCCCTGATCGATACCATCAAGCGCTTCCGGGCCAACCCTGACGAGCAGCTCAGCATGCCGTCGGCGGTGCAGCTCAAGGCTGTGGTCGAGCGCGACGAGGCCGAAGAAGCGGACAGCGACATCCTCGATATCTTCCTCGAAGAAGGCGACGACCTGCTCGAGGCGATGGAAACCGCCGTCGGCCGATGGGAAGAACAGCGCGACGACAGCAGTGCCATCGACGAGATGCTGCGCATCCTGCACACCCTCAAGGGTGGTGCACGCCTGGCTGGGCAGAAGCGTCTTGGCGATCTGAGTCACGACCTGGAACAGCATCTGAGCGAAGCGCTGCAACAGGGCGCGCCCTGGCCTGACAGCCTGTTGCTGGACGTGCAGTCCGGTTTCGAAGGGCTGCAGCAGGAACTTGACCTGCTGCGCCAGCGCCTCAGCGCCAGCCTTGCCGATGAACCGATGGCTGCGCCTGTGATCGAGGCGGAGCCTGAGCCAACGGTCACCACGCTGCGCAACCCGATCGTCGCCGCCAGCGAAGTGCCGACTCAGGTGCAGGCGCCGAAAGTGCTGCCGTTCGTACAGCGCGCCCAGGCGGCCGCTCAGGAAGCCGCTGCCCGTCGCGCCCCGCAGGAGCTGGTCAAGGTGCCGGCCGAGCTGCTCGAGGGCCTGGTCAACCTGGCGGGTGAGACCTCGATCTTCCGCGGTCGTGTCGAGCAGCAGGTCAGCGATGTCAGCTTCACCCTGAGCGAGATGGAAGCGACCATCGACCGGGTGCGCGATCAGTTGCGCCGTCTCGATACCGAGACCCAGGCGCAGATTCTCAGCCGTTACCAGGCCGAGGCCGAGCGCGCCGGCTACGAAGACTTCGACCCGCTGGAGATGGACCGCCACTCGCAACTGCAGCAGCTCTCGCGTGCGTTGTTCGAGTCCGCCTCCGACTTGCTCGATCTCAAGGAAACCCTGGCGGCGAAGAACCGCGACGCCGAAACCCTGTTGCTGCAACAGGCGCGGGTCAACACCGAGCTGCAGGAAGGCCTGATGCGCACGCGCATGGTGCCGTTCGACCGCCTGGTGCCGCGCCTGCGCCGTATCGTCCGCCAGGTGGCCGGCGAGCTGGGCAAGCAGGTCGAGTTCGTCGTCGGCAACGCCGAAGGGGAAATGGACCGTACCGTGCTCGAGCGCATCGTCGCGCCGCTGGAGCACATGCTGCGTAACGCCGTCGATCATGGCATCGAGTTGGCCGAGGTGCGTCGTGCCGCCGGCAAGCCGGACACCGGCACCATTCGACTCAATCTTGGCCGCGAGGGCGGCGACATCGTCCTCACCCTGGACGATGACGGTGGCGGCATCCGTCTGGAGGCCGTGCGCCGCAAGGCCATCGAGCGTGGCCTGATGGATGCCGACAGCGACCTCAGCGACCACGAGGTGCTGCAATTCATCCTCGAGGCTGGTTTCTCCACGGCGGAGAAGGTCACGCAGATTTCCGGGCGTGGCGTCGGCATGGACGTGGTGCATTCGGAGGTCAAGCAGCTCGGTGGTTCGATGAGCATCGACTCGAACCTGGGCCAGGGCACGCGCTTCACCATTCGCCTGCCGTTCACCGTGTCGGTCAACCGCGCGCTGATGGTGTACTCCGGCGAGGACCTGTATGCCATCCCGCTCAACACCATCGAAGGTATCGTGCGCGTCTCGCCCTACGAGCTGGAGGCCTACTACGCCCCCGATGCGCCGCGCTTCGAATACGCCGGCCAGGCGTACGAGCTGAAGTACCTGGGCGACCTGCTGAACAACGGCCAACAACCCAAGCTGGTGGGCCAGAGCCTGCCGCTGCCGGTGATCCTGGTGCGCTCCAGCGAGCACGCTGTGGCGGTGCAGGTGGACAGCCTGGCCGGCTCGCGCGAGATCGTGGTGAAGAGCCTCGGCCCGCAGTTCGCCGGGGTGCACGGCATTTCCGGAGCGACCATCCTCGGTGACGGTCGCGTGGTGGTGATCCTCGATCTGCTGGCGACCATCCGTGTGCTGCACGCACATCTGCAGAGCCAGCTGACGCCGCGCCTGGCCTCGCGTCAGGCCGCAGCCAACGAGGACGTGGAAGTCGACCGTCCGACGCTGGTCATGGTGGTGGACGACTCGGTCACCGTGCGCAAGGTTACCAGCCGCCTGCTCGAGCGTAACGGCATGAACGTGGTCACCGCCAAGGACGGTGTGGACGCCATCGCCCAGCTGCAGGAGCACAAGCCCGACATCATGCTGCTGGACATCGAGATGCCGCGCATGGACGGCTTCGAGGTGGCCACCCTGGTGCGTCACGACGAGCGCCTGAAGGACCTGCCGATCATCATGATCACCTCGCGTACCGGCGAGAAGCACCGCGAGCGGGCCATGGCCATCGGCGTCAATCAGTACCTCGGCAAGCCTTATCAGGAGTCCTTGCTGCTCGACACCATTGCACAGTTGGTGGATAGCCACCGGGTCAAACGGACATGACAGACAAATCCTCCGCGCGTATCGCAGTAATCGCCGACACCTCGCTGCAGCGCCATGTGCTGCAGCAGGCATTGGCCGGTGGCGGCTACCAGGTGGTACTCAACAGCGACCCGGCACGCCTCGACGAGCAAGCGCTGGCGGCCTGCGAGACCGACCTGTGGTTGGTGGACCTGGCACAGTCGGAAGATTCTCCGCTGGTCGACAGCCTGCTGGAGCGCGCCAGCGCCCCGGTGCTGTTCGGCGAGGGCCACGCGCCCGAGCGCCATTCGGAAAACTACCCGCGCTGGGAGCGCAGCCTGTTCAGCAAGCTCAAGCGTCTGGTCGGTGACCCGACCCAGGCGGTCGGCCCCAGCCTGCAGGCATTGCTCGACGAGGCGCAGCGTCCGGCGCGCCTGGAGCTGCCGCAGGCGCTGGCCAACACGCCGCTGAAAGCCGGTGAGCCGGCACGCCAGGTCTGGTTGCTGGCGGCTTCGCTGGGCGGCCCGGCGGCGGTCAAGGCCTTCCTCGATGCATTGCCGGGTGGTCTGCCCATCGGGTTCATCTATGCCCAGCACATCGACGCCAGTTTCGAGGCGACATTGCCGCAGGCAGTCGGGCGCCACAGCCAGTGGCACGTCAACGCGGCGCGGCATGGCGACCCGGTGCGCTGTGGCGAGGTTGTGGTGGCGCCGATCACTCGCGAGCTGGGCTTTGCCGAGGACGGCGCGATGCAGATTGCCGAGCGCGGCTGGCCCGAGCCCTACAGCCCCTCTATCGATCAGATGATGCTCAACCTGGCGCAGCAATTCGGTGCCCAGTGCGGCGTGATCGCGTTCAGCGGCATGGGCAGCGACGGCAGTGCCGCCGCTGCCTACGTCAAACGCCAGGGCGGGGTGATCTGGACCCAGCGCGCCGACAGCTGCGCCAGCCCGAGCATGCCAGACAGCCTGCGTGAGGGCGGCTACAGCAGCTTCAGCGCCGACCCGCGCGAGCTGGCCGTGGCGCTGGTCAATCACCTCGCCGAACATTGCAGTTGAGGACGTTTCAATGAGCCAAGCCGTCGCCACCCAGAACAGCGCCGCCGGTCTTACCGGCCTGCTGGTGCCCCTGGCCGACCGCACCCTGCTGCTGCCCAACGTGGCGGTGGCCGAGCTGATTCCCTATCGCGCGCCGCAGGTCAGCGAGGGCACCCCCGACTGGTTTCTCGGGCAGGTCGCCTGGCGTGACCTGCGCTTGCCGTTGCTGTCCTTCGAAGCCGCCAGCGGTGCCCAGGCGCCGGTCGCCAGCGGTGCCCGCGTGGCGGTGATCAATGCCCTGGGCGGGCGGCCCAAGGTCAAGTTCATCGCTCTGCTGGTGCAGGGCATTCCGCGCTCGCTGAAGGTCGGTAGCGACCTGCCGGCAGCCGATGTCGAGCTGGCGCCGCTGGAGCTGGGCGCCGCGCGCGTCGGTGACGACGTGGTGCGCATTCCGGATCTGGCCGCGCTGGAGCAACTGCTCGCCGATGCCGGCCTGATCTAAAGCGGCCGTGCGCTCAGGCGAGCGCCCATGAAAAAGCCCCGGCATTGCCGGGGCTTTTTTGATACTGCTGTCAGGCTATCAGCGCTGCGGTTGCTGCGCTTCGGTCTTGTCCGCAGTCCGGTTGTCTTCCGAGGTCCAGTAGTCAGCATTGGTGATGCCAAGTTTCTCCGGGTTGAACACCGGGTCCTTGCCCTCGTCCAGCTGCTGCTCGTAGTCCTTCAGGCACTTGTAGGCGACCTTGTGCATGAGCAGGATGGCGATGATGTTCAGCCAGGCCATCAGGCCTACACCGAGGTCACCCAGGTCCCAGGCGAAGGTGGCGGTGTGCACGGTGCCGTAAACGGTAGCCGCGATGATGCCGAACTTCAGCAGCAGAGTGAGGATGGGACGCTTCACCTTGCGGTTGATATAGGCAATGTTGGTCTCGGCGATGTAGTAGTACGCCAGGATGGTGGTGAAGGCGAAGAAGAACAGGGCGATGGCAACGAAGGCGTTACCGAAGCCGGGCATCATGTTCTCCATCGCGGTCTGCACGTAGCCCGGACCGGCGGCGACACCGGCGATACCGGTGAACATCGCGCTGCCATCGGGCGCCTGCACGTTGTACTGACCGGTGATCAGCAGCATGAAGGCGGTAGCGGAGCAGACGAACAGGGTGTCGATGTAGACCGAGAAGCCCTGAACCAGGCCCTGCTTGGCCGGGTGGCTGACGGCAGCAGCCGACGAAGCATGCGGGCCAGTACCCTGACCGGCTTCGTTGGAGTACACGCCGCGCTTGACGCCCCACTGGATGGCCAGGCCGACAATGGCGCCGAAGCCGGCCTCGAGGCCGAAGGCGCTCTTGACGATCAGCATCACGACTTCCGGCAGCTGAGAGATGTTCAGCAGGATGATCACCATCGCGACCAGGATGTAGCCCAGCGCCATGAATGGCACGACCACCTGAGTGAAGTGGGCGATGCGCTTGACACCACCGAAGATGATCAGACCGATCAGCACGGCCAGTACGGCGGCGGTGACGTTCGGGTCGATACCGAAGGCGGTGTTCACGCTGGAGGCGATGGAGTTGGCCTGTACGCCCGGCAGCAGCAGGCCGCAGGCGAACACGGTAACGATGGCGAACAGCCAGGCGTACCACTTCAGGCCCAGGCCACGCTCGATGTAGAAGGCCGGGCCACCACGGTATTCACCGTTGAGCTTTTCCTTGTACACCTGGCCGAGGGTGGACTCGACGAACGCCGAGCTGGCGCCGAGGAAGGCCACCATCCACATCCAGAACACGGCACCCGGACCACCGAAGGTGATCGCGGTGGCCACACCGGCGATGTTGCCGGTACCGACGCGACCGGCGAGGGTCATGGTCAGGGCCTGGAAGGAGGTGATGCCATGTTCATCGGTCTTGCCGGTGAACATCAGGCGAATCATTTCTTTGAAGTGGCGAACCTGGAGAAAGCGGCCGCGCAGGGAGAAGTAGAGACCAACGCCGAGACACAGATAGATCAGCGCCGGGCTCCAGACCAGACCGTTTAGGGTCGAGACCAGTTCGTTCATGCAATGCTCCTGGGCATGCGGCCGCCTTTTGGGCGGTGCCGAGGCCCGTTGTTTGTTATTGGAAGAGAACGACGCTGCGGGGCGCCGGCCTCGGCCGCGCGCGGGTCGCTGGTGAGCGGGTCGCGCGTGCGGCGCGCAGAGCATGACAAAGACTGCCGGACTTGCAATCTCTTGAGGTCACATTTTGTTACGGCAAGGCGACATTTTGCGCCTAGAGGTCGCCCCAGAGCTGTTGAGCGACACTCAAGGCCACCACGGGGGCCGTTTCCGTGCGCAAAACTCGTGGTCCGAGGCGGGCGGCATGGAAGCCGGAGCCTTTGGCCTGGTCGACTTCGGCATCGCTCAAACCGCCTTCGGGGCCGATCAGAAATGCCAGCGAGCGCGGCGGGGTATGGCCGACCCAGGGCTCTGCGACCGGGTGCAGTACCAGCTTCAGATCGGCCTCGGTCTGCCGCAGCCAGGCGTCCAGCTCCAGCGGCGGATGGATCAGCGGCAGTACCGAGCGGCCGCATTGCTCGCAGGCGCTGATCGCCACCTGGCGCCAGTGCGCCATACGCTTGTCGGCGCGCTCGTCCTTCAGGCGCACCTCGCAGCGCGCCGAGACGATCGGGGTGATTTCGCTGGCACCGAGCTCGGTGGCTTTCTGGATCGCCCAATCCATGCGCTCGCCGCGTGACAGGCCCTGGCCCAGATGGATACGCAGCGGAGATTCGCTGAGCCCGGCGACCGACTCGCGCAGCTCGACGCGCACGCTTTTCTTGCCCACCTCGATCAGCTCGCCGAGGTATTCCTGGCCGCTGCCGTCGAACAGCTGCACGGCATCGCCCACGGCATGGCGCAGCACACGACCGATGTAGTGGGCCTGTGCCTCGGGCAGTTCGTGCTGGCCAAGGGAGAGCGGGGCGTCGATAAAGAAACGGGATAGGCGCATAGGGACAGCTGCAGGCGGCAAGTGGAAAGCCGCAAGTGTAAAGCAACGACGCTGGCTTTTTACTTGCCGCTTGCACCTTGGGGCTTGCGGCTGCTTCTAGCCCGGATCGCGATGATCCGGATAGTGGCTGTTGTCCACCGCCACGCTGACCGATTCGCGAGTGGCGATATCGATGCCTTCGCTGGCCACCTCGGCGAGGAAATCGATCTCCTCTGGGCTAATCACGTACGGCGGCAGGAAATACACCACGCTGCCCAGCGGGCGCAGCAGTGCGCCGCGTTCCAGTGCATGCTGATACACGCGCAGGCCGCGGCGCTCCTGCCAGGGATAGGCGGTCTTGGCGGCCTTGTCCTGCACCATCTCGATGGCCAGGGCCATGCCGGTCTGGCGCACTTCGGCAACATGCGGGTGATCGGCCAGGTGCGCCGTGGCGCTGGCCATGCGCGCTGCCAGGGCCTTGTTGCGTTCGATCACATCGTCATCGCGGAAGATGTCCAGGGTCGCCAGCGCGGCGGCGCAGGCCAGCGGGTTGCCGGTGTAGGTGTGCGAGTGAAGGAAGGCACGCAGCGTGGCGTAGTCGTCGTAGAAGGCGCCATAGACGTCATCGGTGGTCAGCACCGCGGCCATCGGCAGGTAACCGCCAGTCAAAGCCTTGGAAAGCACGAGGAAATCCGGGGTGATGCCGGCCTGCTCGCACGCGAACATCGTGCCGGTGCGGCCGAAGCCGACGGCGATCTCGTCATGGATCAGGTGCACGCCGTAGCGGTCGCAGGCCTCGCGCAACAGCTTGAGGTAGATCGGGTGGTACATGCGCATGCCGCCGGCGCCCTGGATCAGCGGCTCGACGATCACTGCGGCGACTTCGTGGTGATGCTCGGCCAGCGTCTGCTCCATATGGGCGAACATGACACGCGAGTGTTCCTCCCAGCTCACGCCCTCTGGGCGCAGGTAGCAGTCAGGGCTGGGCACCTTGATCGTATCGAGCAGCAGCGCCTTGTAGGTATCGGTGAACAGCGACACGTCGCCCACCGACATCGCCGCCACGGTTTCGCCGTGATAACTGTTGCTCAGGGTGACGAAGCGCTTCTTGTCGGCCTGGCCCTTGTTGAGCCAGTAGTGAAAGCTCATTTTCAACGCCACCTCGATGCCCGAGGAGCCGTTGTCGGCATAGAACACCTTGTTCAGACCGGCCGGAGTGATCTGCACCAGACGTTCGGACAACTCGATCACCGGCTGATGGGTGAAGCCGGCGAGCATCACGTGTTCGAGGCTTTCCAACTGCTCGCGGATGCGCGCATTGATGCGTGGGTTGGCATGGCCGAAGACGTTCACCCACCAGGAGCTGACCGCATCCAGATAGCGCTTGCCATCGAAGTCTTCCAGCCAGACACCGGAGGCCTTGCGAATCGCCACCAGCGGCAGGCGCTCGTGATCCTTCATCTGGGTGCAGGGGTGCCACAACACGTCGAGATCGCGTTGCATCCAGTGATCGTTCAGGCTCATGAGCTATCTCCCAATGTTCGGCGGCACAGCCTACCAGAAGCCGCCGCAGGGGCGTGGCCGCTGCCGTCGGTCCGGCGTTACGTACCGTCGGCGCTGCTGGCGATGAACTTTGCGCCGAGCACTGGGCACCAAGCGGGTCGGTACTCAGGCGTTCGAAGCCAGATATCGCATTTCTCGATGTTTCATAGCGAAAAATTCCGCTTTAAATCGATATATTTGCCGTTAGTCTTGCTCGGAATCTGAATCAGGAAAGCCCCCATGCAATGGCGCAACACCTCTGCTCGTTATGGTCTGGTCAGCGTGCTGCTGCACTGGCTGGTCGCGTTGGCCGTATTCGGTCTGTTCGGTCTTGGCTTCTGGATGGTGGGGCTTAGCTATTACGACCCGTGGCGGCAGAGCGCGCCCGACCTGCACAAGAGCATCGGCATCCTGTTGTTCGCCGTCATGCTGCTGCGTGTGCTGTGGCGCCTGCTCAATCCGGCGCCGGCTGCTCTGGCCAGCCACGGCCAGCTCACTCGCCTGGCCTCCAAGCTGGGGCATGGCGTGCTCTATCTCGGCCTGTTTGGCGTGATGATCTCCGGTTACCTGATCTCCACCGCCGATGGCCGTGGCATCGAAGTATTCGGACTGTTCAGCGTGCCGGCCACCGTGACCGGTATCCCGCAACAGGAAGACATCGCCGGCGCCATCCACGAATACCTGGCCTGGGGCCTGGTGATCTTCGCCGGCCTGCATGGCCTGGCTGCACTCAAACACCATTTCATCGACCGCGACAGCACCCTGCTGCGGATGTTCGGGCGCTGAAGCATTTCATAACCGGGCCATTGCCCACATAGATCGACAACCTCGCAAGGAGAACACCCCATGTTGAAGAACGCCCTCGCTGCACTGGTTCTGGGCTCCGCTCTGATCGGCGGCCAGGCCATGGCGGCCGATTACGTCATCGACAAGCAAGGCCAGCACGCTTTCGTCAACTTCAAGATCAGCCACCTGGGTTACAGCTGGCTGTATGGCACCTTCAAGGATTTCGACGGCAAGTTCAGCTTCGACGCCGCCAAGCCCGAAGAGAGCAAGGTCAGCGTGAACCTGAAGACCGCCAGCGTCGACACCAACCACGCCGAGCGTGACAAACACATCCGTAGCGCCGACTTTCTCAACGCCAGCAAGCACGACACCGCAACCTTCGAGTCCACTTCGGTCAAGTCCACTGGCGAAGGCACCGCTGACATTACCGGTAACCTGACCCTGAACGGCGTGACCAAACCGGTCGTCATCGCCGCCAAGTTCATCGGTGAAGGCAAGGACCCGTGGGGCGGCTACCGCGCCGGCTTCGAAGGCACCACCACGCTGAAGCTGAAGGATTTCGACATCGCCATGGACCTCGGCCCGGCTTCGGAAACCGTCGAGCTGATCATCTCGGTCGAAGGTATTCGTCAGTAAAGAAAGCGGCCGCTTGCGGCCAGCTGATTTGCCCGAAGGGCGGGAGAGGGCTGGTTCTCCACTGGCCTCTCCCCCTAAACAAAAACGCCGCCCATTGGGCGGCGTTTTCGTTTGCGCGTCAGCTTACTCGTCGCGATTACGCGTGAGCAGCGCCGGCTTCTCGCCACGCGGACGGCTGTTGTTGCTCAACTCGTCGAGTTGCTCGGCAGTGGGGAAGCGATCCAGGCGTGAGCCCTTGTGCATGATGACCGGCTGCTTCTCGCGCGGGTTGCGCACGGCTGCATCGGAGCGTGGCAGCTCGTCACGGTCGAGCGAGGTGATCCGGCCGTCACTGGCTGGGCGACCACGGCCACGATTGGCACCGTTACGCCCCTGACCACCCTGGCCGGCCTGGCCGCCACCCTGGCGACGGTTCTTGCCTGCACCGTTGCCGCCGCCGTTGTTGCGCGGCCCCTTGCCGTTCTGGCGCGGCTGACCCTGCGGCGCGCCATTGGCCGGTGCGCCACCGGAGCGACGGCCACGACCCTGCTGCTTGTTCTGGTTCGGGCTGACGTAGTCGACGCGGTTACCGAAGTTGTCGATATCGTCGTCGAGGAATTCTTCCGGATCACGATCCGGCGGCAGCGCCGGGATGGCTGCCGCGGCCTGGCCCTGGCCGCCGTTGCGCTGGCCCTGGCCACGACGGCCCTGGCCTTGCGGCTTGGCCTTCTGCTCCTTGCCGCCGTCCTTGCCCTTGTCCTTGCGGCCGCCGCTGTGGCGCTCGCCCTTGGGCTTGTCGCCGCCTTCGGCCTTCTGCTTCTTCTGGCCGGCATTGCGCGGTTGGCGCGGCTCGCGCACTTCCGGGCGCTCCGCTTCAACGGCGCTGGCATCGAAGCCCATCAGATCGCCATCGGGGATCTTCTGCTTGGTCATGCGCTCGATGCTCTTCAGCAGCTTCTCTTCGTCCGGGGCGACCAGCGAGATGGCCTCGCCGCTACGGCCTGCGCGGCCGGTACGGCCGATACGGTGGACGTAGTCTTCCTCGACGTTGGGCAGCTCGAAGTTGACCACGTGCGGCAACTGATCGATATCCAGGCCGCGGGCGGCAATATCGGTGGCAACGAGGATGCGCACCTGATTCGCCTTGAAGTCGGCCAGGGCCTTGGTGCGCGCGTTCTGGCTCTTGTTGCCGTGGATCGCGGCAGCCGGCAGGCCGTGCTTGTCGAGGTACTCGGCGAGGCGGTTGGCGCCGTGCTTGGTGCGGGTGAACACCAGTACCTGTTCCCAGGCACCCTGAGTGATCAGGTGGGCGAGCAGGGCGCGCTTGTGGCTGGCAGCCAGGCGGAACACGCGCTGTTCGATGCGCTCGACCGTGGTGTTCGGCGGGGTGACCTCAATGCGCTCGGGGTTATGCAGCAGCTTGCCGGCCAGGTCGGTGATGTCCTTGGAAAAGGTCGCCGAGAACAGCAGGTTCTGGCGCTTGGCCGGGAGGCGGGCGAGGACCTTCTTCACGTCATGGATGAAGCCCATGTCGAGCATGCGGTCGGCTTCGTCCAGCACGAGGATTTCCACGTGGGACAGGTCGACGCTGCCCTGGCCGGCCAGGTCGAGCAAACGGCCCGGGCAGGCGACGAGTACGTCGACACCCTTGGCCAATGCCTGGACCTGCGGGTTCATGCCGACACCGCCGAAGATGCAGGCGCTGACGAATTTAAGGTCACGTGCATAGATCTTGAAACTGTCGTGGACCTGGGCGGCCAGCTCGCGGGTGGGCGTCAGCACCAGCACGCGCGGTTGTTTCGGGCCGTGGCGCTGCTCGCGGTCCGGGTGGCCGGCGGGGAACAGACGCTCGAGAATCGGCAGGGCGAAACCTGCGGTCTTGCCCGTGCCCGTTTGCGCCGCCACCATGAGGTCGCGACCTTGCAACACGGCGGGAATGGCCCGCTGTTGCACCGGAGTGGGCTGGGTGTAGCCGGCGGATTCGATCGCACGGACTAGAGCCTCGGAGAGACCGAGGGAAGCAAAGGACATGGGCAATCCTGTACGTAGTGAGGGCGTGGCCCTATGGGGTGATATTGCCTGGCTTGAATCATGCGTGGGGCGCGTGATCCCGTCCGGTACTGCTGGCTTCTGGGAGCTAGCATCCGGGCGCAAGCCTGGCGGGAAGTCCCGAGTATAACAGAGCCGGAGGGCTGTGCAGCTACCAGCCTGTCGGTTGGTTCACGACCTGATGCGTTCGGGGTGTGGCGTAGCGCCGCTGTAACTCGGCGTAGGCAGGCTCGCGCTTGAAGCGGCGCAGCTCACGGGCGAAGTCGACGGCCAGACGTTCGAAGGCCGGATCCTTGCGCAAGGCCAGGTACAGACGATCATGACCGACGGCCTTGCGGTTGTAATCGATCTGCTCGAGCAGGCCCAGTTGTGCGCCCAGGTAGAGACCGGCGCGGCGATCGCTGACCACCAGATCGACCCGGTGGCGAATCAGTTTTCCCAGATTGGCTTCGTGGGTCGGTGCCTCCTCGCGGCTGAACAGGGGCGACGTACGGAAGCTTTCATTGGCGTACCAATACCCGGGCGAGATGCCGATCACCAGATCACGCAGGTCTTCCAGGCGCTCATAGGGATAGGGGCGATTGCGCGCGTGGAACAGCACAAATTCGACGTCGCTCAGCGGCTCTTCGACGAAGCGCATGCTCGCTTCACGTTCGGGCAGATGGAAAATGTCCAGAATGCCGTCTGCCATACCCTGTTCAAGGGCCAGCAGGCAGCGCTTCCAGGGCAGGAACTGCAAGTCCAGCTCCATACCCAGTCGGTGCAGCACTTCACGGGTGATCTCGTAGTCGAGGCCGGCCGCCTGGCCATTTTCTTCATAGACATACGGCGCCCACGCCTCGGTGACCAGGCGCAGCGTTTCGCCGCGAGCGGCGAACGCGATGGAGCCTAGCAGCAAAATGGCGACGAGCTGGCGCTGGATCGATGGCATTTTGCCAGGTTAGCGGCTTTGGCCGCGCCCCGGAAGCCCATCCATACTTTAGTCCACCACCCGATAGCAGGGCTCGTAGGCACTGCCGCCCGGCAGCTTCATGCGGTGCTGTTCGACGAAGGCCTGCAGCAGGCGATCCAGCGGGCGCATGATGGTGGTTTCGCCACGGATGACGTAGGGACCGTGTTCCTCGATCAGACGGATGCCGTTCTCCTTGACGTTGCCGGCGACGATGCCGGAGAAGGCGCGGCGCAGGTTGGCGGCCAGGTGATGCAGTGGCTGCTCGCGGGTCAGGTTGAGGCTGGCCATGGCCTCATGGGTCGGTTCGAACGGGTGCTGGAAGCTTTCGTCGATCTTCAGCAGCCAGTTGAAGTGGAAGGCGTCGTTGCGCTCGCGACGGAACTGGCGCACGGCCTTGATGCCGACGGCCATTTCGCGCGCCACTTCGCCCGGGTCGTTGACGATCATGCTGTAGCGCTGCTGCGCCGCCTCGCCCAGGGTGGCGCCGATGAAGTCATGCAGCTGCTGCAGATAAGGGCCGGCGCTCTTCGGCCCGGTGAGAATGACCGGGAAGGGCAGGTCCTGGTTGTCCGGGTGGGTGAGGATGCCCAGCAGGTAGAGGAATTCTTCGGCCGTGCCGGCGCCGCCCGGGAAGATGATGATGCCGTGGCCGACGCGAACGAAGGCTTCCAGGCGCTTCTCGATGTCCGGCAGGATCACCAGTTCGTTGACGATCGGGTTCGGCGCTTCGGCGGCGATGATGCCCGGTTCGGTCAGACCCAGGTAGCGGCCGGTGAGGTTGCGCTGCTTGGCGTGGCTGATGGTGGCGCCCTTCATTGGCCCCTTCATTACGCCCGGCCCGCAGCCGGTGCAGATGTCCAGGCCGCGCAGGCCCAGCTCGTGGCCGACCTTCTTGGTGTACTTGTACTCCTCGGTGCTGATCGAGTGGCCGCCCCAGCACACCACTATCTTCGGCTCGACGCCGCTGCGCAGGGTCTGGGCGTTGCGCAGCAGGTGGAAGACGTAGTCGGTGATGCCTTCGGAGCTGTCCAGGTCGATGCGCTTGTTCTCCAGCTCGCTCTGCGTGTAGACGATGTCGCGCAGGGCGCTGAACAGCATCTCGCGGGTGCTGGCGATCATCTCGCCGTCGACGAAGGCATCGGCCGGCGCGTTGATCAGTTCCAGGCGGATGCCGCGGTCCTGCTGGTGGATCTTCACTTCGAAGTCCGGGTAGGCCTCGAGAATGGTCTTGGCGTTGTCGCTGTGCGAGCCGGTATTGAGGATTGCCAGGGCGCATTGGCGGAACAGGCGGTAGACGCTGCCCGAGCCGGTTTCGCGCAGTTGCTGCACTTCGCGCTGGGAGAGGGTTTCCAGGCTGCCCTTGGGGCTGACGGAGGCGTTGATCGTGGAGCGTTTGAGCATGAAATGTGATCCTGGTGGCAGGCTCGCGCCGAAGTCGGCGCGGAGGCGTTCGAATAGGTTGTCGCAGCGAATGTTGCGGTCGTCGGTGGCTGGCGCTCAGTGTGTGTTGGCTGGCGTAGTGGTTGCGGCTTCGCTCGGGTTCAGCAGAAATACCACATAGCCGCGGAACCAGGGACTGCTTTGCAGGTAATCCGGCGCCTGCCATTCGCCGTTTTGTATCAGG
This sequence comes from Pseudomonas sp. UBA6323, assembly GCF_002439135.1. Taxonomy (NCBI): domain Bacteria; kingdom Pseudomonadati; phylum Pseudomonadota; class Gammaproteobacteria; order Pseudomonadales; family Pseudomonadaceae; genus Pseudomonas; species Pseudomonas sp. UBA6323. Next base: position 37,022 of record NZ_DJSX01000015.1, read on the forward strand.
CCGATGCGAAACGGCAGTTGCAGTCGCGCGATGCTCGGCAGGTAGCGCGAGTAACCGGGGATGCTGTGGCGGCCCTGGTAGGTCTGCATCACCACTTCATCGACCACCCCGGCGAGACGGTTGAGCGCCGCCGGGTCGGCGTTGCCGGCCCAGTCGAGCAGGCCGGTGATGCTCAGGCGGTACTGCTGCGGCAGGCGCTGGCGCAGGTCTTCGAGGAAGGCGGCATAGCGATCCAGGCGCAGGGTCTGCGCGTCGAAGTCGATCTGCACCCCGGTGACCCGATTGCCGGCGCGTTGCCAGCGCTGCAACTGACTCAGCAGCAGGGCGAACACCTCCTCGTCCCAGTCCAGGGTATGCGCGCGATACACCACCCAGAGCTCGACGTTCTTCGACAGCCTGGGCGTGGCCGGGTTCTGTGCCTGCATGCGCGCGGGTGGATCGCCGGCGCGGCGCGGGCCGTCGATCTGCCCCTGCAACACGTACAGGGCGCTGGCCTGGGCCAGTACTGGCTGCGGCGTGACGCCGGCCCACAGCCAGAACGCCTGGTAATCGGCGGCGTCGACGCGCGCGGCCTGCGCCGGCAGGCCCACCGCCAGCAGGAGCAGGCCTACCAGTAGTACTTGAGTCGCTGCGCCCACTGGGTGTCCGCGTAGGTGCGTTTGAGGGTCTGGAACCACTGCTTGCGCTGGTCCTTGGCGATGTCCTGACGGTCGCAGCTGTTGTAGCCGCTGGGGGCATAGCAGTTGATCGCGCGAAACAGGGCGTAGGCCTTGTCTTCGCGGCTGACCTGCGGCGCAGCCAGCAGCATCTGGTAGCCGGCCAGGCGCGAAAAGGACGCGCCATGGAACTGGCTCGGTACGCTGCCCAGCTCGCCGGCGGCTGGCGGCCGGTTCAGCCAGTGATCATCGAGGCCGTGGACGCGGATGAAGTCGCCCAGGCACAGCATGCCCTGGGCATCCTGTGCATCGGCTGCAAGGCGCTCGGCGATCTTGACCAGGCTGGGGCAGGCATAGCCTGCGTCGTTGCCGCCGTTCCAGGCGAACAGACTCGGATCGAGGCGCTGCGCGGGCTGCGTCGATGTGTAGGGGAACTGCGCGTAATCGCCGAGAAAGTCGGTGTAGCGACGGTAATCCAGGTCGCGATAGAGCAGGGTGTACAAGGCGGTTGCCCGCTCGCTCACAGGTATCTGCTTGTCACCGGCCTGCTGGCGCAGCAGCTCGGGGCCGGCGCCATGGGTCAGCAGGCGCTCGCGGATCGGCGCGGTGGTAATCGGCGAGTCGGCGGCGAACACCTTGTCCAGCTCGCCAATACGCTCGTAGCTCAAGGCCAGGGCCAGTTGCAGCTGGGCCTGCTGCAGCGGGTCTTCGCTGCGTGCCAGCAGCGCCTGCCAGTGCCGCTGTGCCGCAGTCGTCTCACCCCTGGCCTCCAGCGCCAGGCCGCGCAGGGTTTCCTGGCTGAAGGCGAGGGCATTCAGCGGCCCGGAACCGGCATCCGGCAGCGCGGCGAGAGTCTGCTGGGCATCGCCGCCGCGGTAGAAATGCCAGGCGGCGATCAGGTAGGCGTGCAGGCCGGGCTGGCTGGCGAAGCGCGGTTGCTGCGCCTGCAGTTGCTCGAGGCTGAGGCGCGGCTCGCTCTTGCTGCCGGGATCGCGCAGCTGGATCAGGTCGACCATGGCCAGCAGCAGCGGGTCGTCGATGGCATCCGGGGCGAGGCTGGGCAGCAGCTTGCCGTCGAGTTCCTCGATCAGCGCAGGCATATCGACCTGCTGCGCGCCACGCTCGAATTGCCGGGCAAAGGCCTCGGCAAAATGCCGCGTATCACCGGCAAGCCAGTACACGCGACGTTGCAGGCCGCGCGCCGAGTCGCTGTAGAGACCCTGCGGGTAGTTCTCCAGGTACTGCTCGAAGGCCTTCGCGCTGGCGTCGAGGCTGGTTTTATCGATCTGCTCGGGGCTGAAGAAACCGTACTCGTCGAAGGCGTTCAACTGCGCCTGGTTCAGCGCCACGCGGCCGAGCAGGTACTGGGCGGTTTCGCGCAGCCAGGGCTGCTCGCTGCCGGCGAGTTCGGTGAAGCGCTCGCGCGCCTGGTCGAAGTCGCCGCGATAGAACGCGTCGGCGCCGCGCAGGTAGTTGCCGAAGGCCTGGGCAGCGGGCGACTGCAGTTGCGCCGCCTGCGGCAAAACGTCCTGCGTTTGCGGATCGCCTTCGCCACACAGGCTCAGCAGGCTGCGCCGCGAACGGGCCAGCGCCTGCGCTTCGCTCGCGGCCAGCGCTGGCGTGGCGCTGAGAGCGTCGACGAAGCCGCGCATGGCTTGCAGGTCATTGCTGCGGCAGCGATTGCCCTCGCCTTCGGCGAAACGGTGCACGGCGAAGGCATCCGCTTCGCTGTCGACGCCCAGGCGCTGCAGGGCCTGGGTCAGGTACGCCACGTCCGGATCGACGCTTTGCTCGTCTGCCTCGGCCGCTTCGCTGCGAGCGCGGCTCGGGTCGAGCATGCCGAGGCTGAAGGGCACCAGGCCGTAGCCGTATTCGTAACCTTCGAGTGCCAGCGGTTCGCGCGTGAGTTTCAGGTGGCCGGCGTCGTCGAGCAGCAGTTGCAGGTTGACGCGGCTGTCGTTGCCGGGGCTGAGAAAGGCCAGGTTGTTGCACGCCGAGAGCTCGTCGGAAATCAGCTTCCAGCTCGGTGTGCAGGTCATGTCGGAGCTGGCCAGTGCAGCGGGCGCGTGCAGGCCGGCGAGCAAGGCGAGGGGGAAGAGGTGCTTGATTGTCATAGGGCTCATCCTTGAGCGTGGGAGCCGCTGTGCGGCTCCCTGCCCGTCAACGTTTGAGGTCGAGGTTGTTCCAGATGGCCAGGCTGGGGCCGGCCAGGTTCATGCTGTAGAAGTGCAGGCCCGGTGCACCACCCTGCAGCAGGCGTTCGCACATCTCGGTGATCACCTGCTCGCCGAAGGCGCGAATGCTGTCGCTGTCGTCGCCATAGGCTTCCAGCTGCTTGCGCACCCAGCGCGGAATCTCGGCACCACAGGCGTCGGAGAAACGTGCCAGCTTGCTGTAGTTGGTGATCGGCATGATGCCCGGCACCACCGGGATATCCACGCCCAGCTTGCGCACGCGCTCGACGAAGTAGAAGTAGCTGTCGGCGTTGAAGAAGTACTGGGTAATGGCGCTGTCGGCTCCGGCCTTGGCCTTGCGCACGAAGTTGGCGATGTCGCTCTCGAAGTTGCGCGCCTGCGGGTGCATCTCCGGGTAGGCGGCTACTTCGATGTGGAAGTGATCGCCGGTTTCGTTGCGGATGAACTCGACCAGCTCGTTGGCGTAGCGCAGCTCGCCGCTGGCCATGCCCATACCGGACGGCAGGTCGCCGCGCAGCGCGACGATGCGCTTGATGCCGGCATTCTTGTACAGGTTGAGCAGCTCACGCAGCTCGGCCTTGCTGTCGCCGACGCAGGACAGGTGCGGTGCGGTGGGCACCTTCACTTCGCCATCGAGTTGCAGCACGGTGTTGAGTGTACGGTCGCGGGTCGAACCGCCTGCGCCATAGGTGCAGGAGAAAAAGTCGGGCTTGTAGGTCGCCAGCTGACGCGCCACGTCCATCAGTTTTTCATGCCCGGCTTCGGTCTTGGTGGGGAAGAACTCGAAGCTGTAGCGGCGTTCTTGAGTCATGGAGAAGGTTCTCTTCTCAGCGGCAAGCTACAAGCCACAAGCTGCAAACAGAGCGGTTCGGCGCCTGCTTGCAGCTTGCAGCTTTGCAGCTTGTGGCTGCTGTTAGTAGCGGTAGGTATCGGGCTTGAACGGACCGTCGACGGTCACGCCGATATAGTCGGCCTGCTGCTTGGTCAGCTGGGTGACCACGCCACCAAAGCCCTTGACCATTTCCAGGGCGACTTCCTCGTCCAGCTTCTTCGGCAGCACTTCCACGGTCAGGCGCTGGGCCTTGTGCTCGGGCAGCATGTCGGCGAATTTCTGCTCGAACAGGAAGATCTGCGCCAGCACCTGGTTGGCGAAGGAACCGTCCATGATGCGGCTCGGGTGGCCGGTGGCGTTGCCCAGGTTCACCAGGCGGCCTTCGGCCAGCAGGATCAGGTAGTCGTCGTTGGCCGGATCGAATTGACCGGCGCCGGTGCGGTGGATCTTGTGCACCTGCGGCTTGACCTCTTCCCACGCCCAGTTCTTGCGCATGAAGGCGGTGTCGATTTCGTTGTCGAAGTGACCGATGTTGCAGACCACAGCGCGCTTCTTCAGGGCCTTGAGCATGCCGGCGTCACAGACGTTGGCGTTGCCGGTGGTGGTGACGATCAGGTCGATCTTGCCCAGCAGCGCCTTGTCGATGCAAGCGTCGGTGCCGTCGTTACGGCCGTCGATGTATGGCGAAACCAGCTCGTAGCCGTCCATGCAGGCCTGCATGGCGCAGATCGGGTCGATCTCGGAGACTTTGACGATCATGCCTTCCTGGCGCAGCGAAGCGGCCGAGCCCTTGCCCACGTCGCCGTAGCCGATGACCAGCGCCTGCTTGCCCGACAGCAGGTGGTCGGTGCCGCGCTTGATGGCGTCGTTGAGGCTGTGACGGCAGCCGTACTTGTTGTCGTTCTTGCTCTTGGTGACCGCGTCGTTGACGTTGATCGCCGGGACTTTCAGGGTACCGGCCTTGAGCATGTCGAGCAGGCGGTGCACACCGGTGGTGGTCTCTTCGGTGACGCCGTGGATGCGCTCGAGCATCTGCGGGTATTTCTTGTGCAGGATTTCGGTCAGGTCACCGCCGTCGTCGAGCACCATGTTGGCGTCCCACGGCTGGCCGTCCTTGAGGATGGTCTGCTCGATGCACCACTCGTATTCCTCTTCGGTCTCGCCCTTCCAGGCGAATACCGGGATGCCGGCGGCGGCGATGGCGGCGGCGGCCTGATCCTGGGTGGAGAAGATGTTGCAGGAGGACCAACGCACTTCGGCGCCCAGGGCGGTCAGCGTCTCGATCAGCACGCCGGTCTGGATGGTCATGTGGATGCAGCCGAGGATCTTCGCGCCCTTGAGCGGCTGGCTGGCGGCGTATTTGCGGCGCAGGCCCATCAGTGCCGGCATCTCGGATTCGGCGATGATCAGCTCGCGGCGGCCCCAGTCGGCCAGGGAAATATCGGCGACCTTGTAGTCGTTGAAAGCGCTCATTAAAGCTCTCCATTCGTTGTCTGCGAATGGGCGCCGTTGATGCGTTTGGATAACGCCCCGGGCGAGCCTGACAGCCTTTCAGGCTGCTGCAGCGCCCCTCGACCGGGTGGCGGGAGCGACCGGAGCTGTGCCGGTCGTTTGAAACTGGCGGATTATAGCTGCGTGCGGCGTGCAGCCCAAGGCTTTCCGTCGCTTGCATGAGGCAGGGTGGGCAGTTGTCCCAGGAGCATTGGCCAGATCGCCGTTCAGTTATCCTCGTGCGGGTAATGGCGTGGCGTTCATCATCAGCCGCCTGCTCTACTTCGTCGGCAACCTGTCCGACTGGGGGCTGGCATGCTCACTGGTCTGATTCGTAGGTATGGGGCTGATCGTGGCGCTGTTCGTGGTATCCGCTAGCTGAACGCCAGCTGACAGCCATGCAGGCGACGCCACGGTTGTGACAAGAGGTCGCTTGGCCCGACCGGAGCGAGCCGCGATACTGGCGGCCCCTTGTCACCCTGGGAAGTCGTTCGATGGTCCTGAAGAAACTCCTCCTCACCTGCGTCTGCGTGTCATTGGCCGCGTGTGGCGGGGTCGATCCCGAGTCGCCCTTGGGTAAACGCCAGGCGTTGTTCAAGGAGATGCTCAAGGTCAGCGAAGACCTCGGCGGCATGCTGCGCAATCGCATTCCCTACGACGAAGCTGCCTTCATCAGGGGCGCCGCCAGGCTCGATAGATTGTCGCGCGAGCCCTGGCAGCATTTCCCCTCGGTGGCCGACGACGAGCGCAGCAAGGCCAGCCCGGAAGTCTGGCAGCGCCAGGAGCAGTTTCAGAAAATGGCGCGCGATCTGGAGCAGGCCACCGCTGCACTGGTGCAGGCGACGACCACGCCGCCGCTACGCCGCTCCGAGCTGGAGCCTGCGGTGCAGGCCGTCGAGGATAGCTGCGAGGCCTGCCACAAGGCTTTTCGCGCTTACTGATCGACGCTCGCTTCGGCTTCGGCCTGCTGCAGTTCGGCGCGCGCTTCGGCCAGCTTGGCCTGACGCTTGGCGATCTTCTCCTGATCGCCCGTGCCCATGGCTTCGCGCAGATCCTTTTCGCGCTCCTGCACTTCCTCACGAGCTTCCTTGACGCTAGCCAGGCGCTCTTCATGCAGCGAAGCGTCTTCGCAATGGGCATCGACGTTGCCCAGTGCTCGCCGCAGCCCATCCAGTTCTCTGGTATTGCCGCTCTGCTGCGCGGCGTCGATCTTCTCCTGAAGTACCTGGCGTTTGACGGCGCAGCCACCTTCGCCGTCGGCGGCGAGCAACGGCGTGGCATTCAGGTTGGCGGCCAGCAGCAGGCCGAGCAAAGCGGTATGACGGATCATGATCTTTCTCCTTGGGTCTCTTTCGAAGTGACCTTGACGGTCGCGCGAGGTTCGACCCGATTGAGCCATTGCCTGACCTGGATCAACTGCGCGGTGGATGTGGCGCTGGCTCGAAGCCGGCAACGCCGGCCCGCTGCAATCGCTCGCCAAGGCGCTGCACCTCCGGATGGCTGAAAAAGGCTTGCAGGCGCTCGGCGCTCTTCGGGCCGACGCCCGGATGTTGCAGCCAGTCCTCGTGGCTGCGAGACAGCAGCGCTGGCCAGTCATCTTCCTCGCGTAACTGCAGGCCCGGCGGCACGCCAAGTGCCAGCAGCCACTGCTGCAGCGGGCGTTGCTGGGCTTTGGCAAAGACCTGCTGCAACTGCGCGGCGCGACGTGGGCCGATACCCGGCAGTCGCTGCAGTTGCTGGCTGTCGAGCTCCAGCCAGTCGAGCAGGCCATGCAATTGCTCGCCGGCCAGCAAAGTATTCCAGGTGCCCGGCCCGACGCCAGGCAGGTTCAGACCCCGTTTGCCGGCGAGCCAGTTCAGCCGGGCATGAAACTGCTGCTGACATTCGGCGCTCAGTCGCCAGCAGCTCAGGGCGTGGTACCGGCCAGGATCGGGCGCGTGCACCTCTGCGCGCTCAGGGCTGCGCCAGATCACCTGGTCGAGGCGTGGAATGGTCAGGCCCGCCAGGCGTATCGACACTTGATCGCCCGGGCGTATGTCCAAGTTCTCCCAGGCTTGCAGCGAGCCCAGGGCCACGCGGCTGATGCGTCGTTCATCGAGGTCGACCGGCAGCAGGCGCAGGATCGGCGTGATGCGTCCCGTGCGACCGATGCTGAAGTCCACCGCCTGGACCACGGCCAGCGCCTGGCTGGCCGGGTATTTCCAGGCGATTGCCCAATGCGGCGCCTCAGCCTGCCAGCGTTCGCCAGAGGGGCGCGCGCCCTGGCGCAGCACCACGCCGTCGCTGGCGAATGGCTGCGGCTGATCGAACCAGCGTTGGCGCCAGTGGCTGGCCTGTTCCGGGCTCTGCAACGCCTGCGTGTAGTGCAGGCTGTCGCTGAAGCCGAGCTTGTGCAGGGCTCGCAGGCGCTCGGGCATCTGCTCGGGGCCGTCCGGCCAGTCCCAGACGAACAGGCCGATGGCGTCAGTCTCGTGCTCGTCCAGGGTCTGTCGCGCCATCAGACCGGCCACCTTGCCCCGCGCACCAGCGCCACCGTCACGGCTCTGTATGTGATCGTTCAGGCGCCAATAAAGCTCGCCCTGCAGCACGGCGTCGAGTGGCTCCGGCAATTGTCTCGGTACACCTGGCAATTGCCGGGCGCGGGCCGTCCAGTCCTGTCCCTGGCGTCCGTCACCGCGGCTGATGGCTTGCTGAAGCAGGCCGTTGCGGTAGACCAGCGTGACTGCGACGCCATCGACCTTGGGCTGAATCCACAGGTCATCGCGGCTGGCGATCCATTCGACTACCGCCGCGTCGTTCAGCTTGCGCAGACCGGTTTGTGCCACCGGGTGAGCGAGCTTGCCCGTGCTGCCCGCCAGCGGTTCCGGCAGGGAGTCGAGAGCGCCTGGAAAACACTGGTGCCAGGATTGCAGGCGCTCGCGAGCCTGATCGTAGATCTCATCGGCGACCAGCGAGCGGCCCTGGTTGTGATAGGCGTCGTCCCATTCAGCGATCTGCTGGCCAAGGGCGGAGAGTTCGGTCTTGACGCGGCTGGCCGGCCAGTCGGGACAGAGGGACGCCTGGGCGGTGAGTGGAAAAAGCAGCAGCGCGATCCAGCGTTTCATGGCAAGCGTCCGTGCTTGGGGAGGTGAACTTCAGACTAGACCAATTCGTCGCCTGCGTTGGTTCCGCTTCGGCAATGAAAAAGCCCCGCACACTCAGGCGCGGGTGAAGCGCTCTGATTGGGCGGAGCTGAGCAACTGTGGTAGCGGCCTTGGCCGCGTTGTTTTTCCATCCCGTTCGCGGACAAGTCCCCTCCCACAGGAACTGCTGCCTTTGCCATCAGTGGTTAGGGGAAACCAGTCGCGTAGCCCGGATGCAATCCGGGCTGCGAAACGGTGGGGGAGGCTTGGCTGCGATATTTCTTCTTCACCGCATTCGCGGACAAGTCCGCTCCTACAGGAGCTGCCCCCCTCCTATCAATGCGAGAGGGGCAGCGTAGCCGGATGCAATCCGGGACGGTTTTGCGTCAGTCCCCGGATTTCACCTGACCGCGAAACTGTGGGAGCGGCCTTGGCCGCGATGTTGCATCTCCACCCCTTTCGCGGACAAGTCCGCTCCCACAAGAGCGGTAGCCTCTTCCCCGGCCCTCTCCCATAATGGGAGAGGAGGCGCCAGGCGTGCTGCCTTGAGTGAGCAGCGTTACCGCGCTGGGCGGGGCTTCGAGTGACGCCTGAGGGTCTTACAGGCCGGCAGCGGCGCGCAGGTCGGCAGCCTTGTCGGTGCGTTCCCAGGTGAAGGTGGTGAAGCTGTCGTTGCCGACGGTCTTGGACTGCGGCGTGCGGCCGAAGTGGCCGTAGGCAGCGGTGTCCTGATACATCGGGTGCAGCAGGTCGAGCATGCGGGTGATGGCATAAGGACGCAGGTCGAACACTTCGCGCACCAGCTGGATGATCTTCTCTTCGGCGATCTTGTGGGTGCCGAAGGTGTTGATCGAGATGGAGGTCGGCTGGGCCACGCCGATGGCGTAGGACACCTGGATCTCGCAGCGCTCGGCCAGGCCGGCGGCGACGATGTTCTTGGCCACGTAGCGGCCGGCGTAGGCGGCCGAGCGGTCGACCTTGGACGGGTCCTTGCCGGAGAAGGCGCCGCCGCCGTGACGGGCCATGCCGCCGTAGCTATCGACGATGATCTTGCGTCCGGTCAGGCCGCAGTCACCCACCGGGCCGCCGATGATGAACTGGCCGGTCGGGTTGATGTGGAACTGGGTGTCCTTGTGCAGCAGTTCGGCCGGCAGCACGTGCTTGACGATCAGCTCCATCACGCCGTCGCGCAGGTCGTCGTATTTCACTTCCGGGTTGTGTTGGGTAGACAGCACAACCGCGTCGATGGCGGCGACCTTGCCGTTTTCGTAGCGGCAGGTGACCTGGGATTTGGCATCCGGGCGCAGCCACGGCAGCAGGCCGGACTTGCGCGCTTCCGCCTGGCGCTCGACCAGACGGTGCGACAGCACGATGGGGGCAGGCATCAGCACGTCGGTTTCGTTGCTGGCGTAACCGAACATCAGGCCCTGGTCGCCAGCGCCCTGATCTTCCGGCTTGGCGCGGTCGACGCCCTGGTTGATGTCCGGGGACTGCTTGCCAATGATGTTGAGTACGCCGCAGGTGGCGCCGTCGAAGCCGACGTCGCTGCTGGTGTAGCCGATATCGCAAATCACGTCGCGGACGATCTGCTCCAGGTCGACCCAGGCGCTGGTGGTGACTTCACCGGCAACGATGGCTACGCCGGTCTTGACCAGGGTTTCCACAGCCACGCGGGCGTGCTTGTCCTGGGCGATGATGGCATCGAGCACCGCATCGGAGATCTGATCGGCGATCTTGTCCGGATGCCCCTCGGACACGGACTCGGAGGTAAACAGGGAATATTCGCTCATCTATCGGTTCCTTTCTTGCCGGAGGCTGAAGGCGCTGTGCGCGTCGGGTTTGGCAAAGTGCCGTAATTGAATCTGAAAGCCGTTTTTCAGGCCGATGTAGAGGCTTTCGCCGGGCGTCAGGCCGGCGGCCGTCGCCCAGCGCGCCAAGTCTTCCTGTTCGAAGCCGAGCCACAGATCGCCACAGGCTTCGCGGGCCCAGCTCTGGTCATGGCTGCACAGCTCGCTGAGCAGCAGGCTGCCACCTGGGGCGACCAACCCGGCCAGCTTGCGAAAGGCCTCGGCTGGCGTGGCGAAGTGGTGCAGCACCATGTTCAGCACCACGCAGTCTGCCGGCCGTTGTTCGTCCTGCAGCGCATCGGCCAGCTTCAGCTCGACGTTATGCAGGTTTTCGGCAGCGCAACGCTGGCTGGCCAGTTCGAGCATAGCCGGGCTGTTGTCCAGCGCCGTGACCTGGGCGAAACGCCGCGCCAGCTCGGGTAGGAAGGCGCCGTCGCCTGGGCCGATTTCCAGCGCCGTGGCGCTCGGGGCGAAATGCAGGGCATCGAGCAGGGCCAGCAGGCTGTCGCGATACTGTGGCAGGCCGGCGATCAGGTCCTGCTGCGCCTGGAAACTGGTGGCCATGCGTGCGAAGAAGTCGCGGCTGACGGTGGCGCGCTGCTGATGCACGGTGGCGATACGCGCCTGCACGTCGCCGGGCAGCGGCAGCGCGTCGATGTCGTCCAGCAGGGCAGCATGCAGGCGGCCATTGGGCAGGGTGCGACGGTAGAAGATGGCATTGCCCTCGCGGCGCGTGGCCACCAGCCCGGCCTGGGCCAGCACCTTGAGGTGGTGGCTCATGCCCGACTGGCCGATGGCGAAGATCTGCGCCAACTCCAGCACCCCGAACGAGTCGTTGCTCAGCGCGCGCAGCACGTTCAGGCGCAGTGCATCGCCGCCGGCCTTGCACAGGGCGGCGAGCTCGTCGCAGGGGTCGAATTGCAGCTGAGGTGCGCGCAGGGTCATGGTGGCGCAGTCTAGTCGGTCATTTTTCATACAGCAACACCAATATCAAAAAGTTTTGATATTGGGCTTGGGGTGGGTTGGCGCCCTGGTGTCACAGTGCACTCCGGTCATGCTGGCACGGGGCGGTGATAGGCCTGGCAAACAGCCTTGCGCAGAGTGTTTCAAGCGAGACAGGCGTGCTGATTTTGGCTCTACGACCATCTGTCATTGCTCCGCGGGGCCCGGCTGGGCGAAAATACACGCCTTTTTTCGCCCCTTTCATTCAGAAGCAGCCCCCGTAGGAGATTCAGCGATGCCCAGCCGTCGTGAGCGTGCCAATGCCATTCGTGCCCTCAGCATGGATGCTGTGCAAAAAGCCAACAGCGGCCACCCCGGTGCCCCCATGGGCATGGCGGACATCGCCGAAGTGCTGTGGCGCGACTACCTGAAGCACAATCCGGCCAACCCGAACTTCGCCGATCGTGACCGCTTCGTGCTGTCCAACGGCCACGGCTCGATGCTGATCTACTCGCTGCTGCACCTGACCGGCTACGACCTGTCCATCGATGATCTGAAGAACTTCCGCCAACTGCATAGCAAGACCCCGGGCCACCCGGAGTTCGGCTATGCGCCGGGTGTCGAGACCACCACCGGTCCGCTCGGCCAGGGCATCGCCAACGCCGTGGGCTTCGCCCTGGCGGAAAAGATCATGGCGGCGCAGTTCAACCGCGACGGCCACAACATCGTCGATCACCACACCTACGTGTTCCTCGGTGACGGCTGCATGATGGAAGGCATCAGCCATGAAGTCTGCTCGCTGGCCGGCACCCTGGGCCTGGGCAAGCTGATCGCCTTCTACGACGACAATGGCATCTCCATCGACGGCGAAGTTCACGGCTGGTTCACCGATGACACCCCGGCACGCTTCGAAGCCTACGGCTGGCAGGTGATCCGCAATGTCGACGGCCACGATGCCGACGAAATCAAGATGGCCATCGACACCGCGCGCAAGTCCAGCGACCGTCCGACCCTGATCTGCTGCAAGACCATCATCGGCTTCGGTTCGCCGAACAAGCAGGGCAAGGAAGAATCCCACGGCGCCGCTCTGGGCCACGATGAAATCGCCCTGACCCGCGCTGCCCTGAACTGGAACCACGCGCCGTTCGAAATCCCGGCAGACATCTACGCCGAGTGGGATGCCAAGGAAGCCGGCCTGGCGGCCGAAGCCGAGTGGGACCAGCGCTTCGCTGCTTATTCCGCTGCGCATCCGGAACTGGCCAATGAATTCATCCGCCGTATGGCCGGCGAGCTGCCGGCCGACTTCTCCGAAAAGGCCAGCGAGTTCATCCGCGCCGTGGCCGAGAAGGGCGAAACCATCGCCAGCCGCAAGGCCAGCCAGAACTGCCTGAACGCCTTTGGCCCGCTGCTGCCGGAGCTGCTCGGCGGCTCGGCGGACCTCGCCGGTTCCAACCTGACCCTGTGGAAGGGCTGCAAGCCGGTGGTCGCCGAGGATGCCTCGGGCAACTACATGTACTACGGCGTGCGCGAGTTCGGTATGAGCGCGATCATGAACGGCGTGGCTCTGCACGGCGGCCTGATTCCCTACGGCGCGACCTTCCTGATGTTCATGGAATACGCCCGCAACGCGGTGCGCATGTCGGCGCTGATGAAGCAGCGCGTGCTCTACGTGTTCACCCACGACTCCATCGGTCTCGGTGAAGACGGCCCGACCCACCAGCCGGTCGAGCAACTGACCAGCCTGCGCACCACGCCGAACCTGGACACCTGGCGCCCGGCGGATACCGTCGAAGCCGCAGTGGCCTGGAAACACTCGGTCGAGCGCAAGGACGGCCCGAGCGCGCTGATCTTCTCGCGCCAGAACCTGCCGCATAACCTGCGCGACCACGAAACCGAAGCGGCCATCAGCCGTGGCGGCTACGTGCTCAAGGACTGCGCCGGCGAGCCGGAGCTGATCCTGATCGCCACCGGCTCGGAAGTCGGCCTGGCCATTCAGGCCGCCGACAAGCTGAGCGAGCAGGGCCGCAAGGTGCGCGTGGTGTCGATGCCGTCGACCAACGTTTTCGACCAGCAGGACGCTGCCTACAAGCAGTCCGTACTGCCGCTGCAGGTCACTGCGCGGATCGCCATCGAAGCCGCCCATGCGGACTTCTGGTACAAGTACGTCGGCCTCGAAGGTCGCATCATCGGCATGGACACCTACGGCGAGTCGGCGCCTGCCGGTCAGCTGTTCGAGCATTTCGGCTTCACCATCGAGAACATCATCGGCACTGCCGAAGAGCTGCTCGACGCCTAAGTACCGTTCTTGGAAGCGAGCACTGCGCGGAACCTCTGGTCTCGCACAGGGCTCGCCGGCCAGGTTTCTCTTTCCTTGTGAGCGCCTATGCCACGCCATCGCCCCTATCGCGTTGCCCTCAACGGCTATGGCCGTATCGGCCGTTGCGTGCTGCGCGCGCTGCACGAGCGTGGTAATGCCGCGAGCCTGGAAATCGTCGCGCTCAACGACCTGGCCGACCAGGCCAGCATCGAATACCTGACTCGCTTCGACTCCACCCACGGGCGCTTTCCCGGTGAGGTGAAGGTCGATGGCGATTGCCTGCACATCAATGGCGACTGCGTGAAGGTGCTGCGTCAGAGCGAGCCAGAGGCCGTCGACTGGGCGGCGCTGGATATCGACCTGCTGCTCGAATGCTCGGGGCAGTACACCACGCGTGCCGACGCCGAGCGTTTCCTCGATGCCGGCGCACCGCGCGTACTGCTGTCGCAGCCGATGGCGAGCGAGGCGGATATCGACGCCACTGTCGTCTTCGGCGTCAATCAGCAGTGCCTGAGCGGTGCCGAGCGCCTGGTGTCGAATGCGTCCTGTACCACCAACTGCGGTGTGCCGCTGTTGAAACTTCTCGATGAGGTGGTGGGTCTGGAATACGTCTCCATTACCACCATCCACTCGGCGATGAACGACCAGCCCGTAATCGATGCCTATCACCACGAAGACCTGCGCCGCACGCGCTCGGCCTTCCAGTCGGTGATCCCGGTATCCACCGGGCTGGCCCGTGGTATCGAGCGCCTGCTGCCAGAGCTGGCCGGGCGCATCCAGGCCAAGGCCATCCGCGTGCCGACGGTCAACGTCTCCTGCCTGGACATTACCCTGCAGACCGCGCGCGACACCTCGGCAGAAGAGATCAACCGTGTGCTGCGCCTGGCAGCGGAAAGCGGCCCGCTCAAGGGACTGCTGGCCTACACCGAATTGCCGCATGCCAGCTGCGACTTCAACCATGACCCGCACTCGGCCATCGTCGACGGCAGCCAGACCCGCGTGTCCGGCCCGCGCCTGGTCAACCTGCTGGCCTGGTTCGACAACGAGTGGGGGTTCGCCAACCGCATGCTCGATGTCGCCGAACACTTTCTCCTACAAGCCAATCAAGCCAATCAAGCCAATCCTGCTCCTTGAAGGACTGAATTATGACCGTTCTGAAGATGACCGACCTCGACCTCGCTGGTAAGCGCGTGTTGATCCGCGAAGACCTCAACGTCCCGGTGAAGGACGGTGTGGTCAAGAGCGACGCGCGTATCCTCGCCTCGCTGCCGACCATCAAGCAGGCGCTGGAAAAAGGCGCGGCCGTACTGGTTTGCTCGCACCTGGGCCGTCCGGAAGAGGGCGTCTACAGCGAGGAAGACAGCCTGGCGCCGGTCGCCGCCTACCTGAGCAAGGCCCTCGGCCGCGAAGTACCGCTGGTCAAGGACTACCTCGGCGGTGTCGAGGTCAAGGCCGGTGAGCTGGTGCTGCTGGAGAACGTGCGTTTCAACAAGGGCGAGAAGAAGAACAGCGACGAGCTGGCCCAGCAGTACGCCGCCCTGTGCGACGTGTTCGTGATGGACGCCTTCGGTACTGCCCACCGCGCCCAGGGCTCGACCCATGGCGTGGCCAAGTTCGCCAAGGTCGCCTGTGCCGGCCCGCTGCTGGCTGCCGAGCTGGACGCACTGGGCAAGGCCCTGGACAAGCCGGCCCGGCCGATGCTGGCCATCGTCGCCGGCTCCAAGGTGTCGACCAAGCTCGACGTGCTCAACTCGCTGGCGGACATCTGCGACTCGCTGATCGTCGGCGGCGGCATCGCCAACACCTTCCTCGCCGCTGCCGGCCTGCCGGTGGGCAAGTCGCTGTACGAGGCCGATCTGGTCGACACCGCCAAGGCCATCGCGGCCAAGGTCAGCGTACCGCTGCCGGTCGATGTGGTGGTGGCCAAGGCCTTCGCCGAAGACGCCGAAGCCACCGTAAAGTCGGTTCAGGACGTCGCTGAAGACGACATGATTCTCGATATCGGCCCGCAGACTGCCAAGCAGTTCGCCGAGATGCTCAAGGCCTCGCAGACCATCCTGTGGAACGGCCCGGTCGGCGTGTTCGAGTTCGACCAGTTCGGCAACGGCACCAAGGCCCTCGCCCTGGCCATCGCCGAGAGCCCGGCGTTCTCCATCGCTGGCGGTGGCGACACCCTGGCGGCCATCGACAAGTACGGCGTGGGCGAGAAGATTTCCTACATTTCCACTGGTGGCGGTGCGTTCCTCGAGTTCGTCGAGGGCAAGGTACTGCCGGCCGTGGAAGTGCTGGAGCAGCGCGCACAATAAAGGCGAGCCAGGATGATGGGTGTCACCCAGCGCCCCAGCTGATTAAACCCTGACGCGAACGGGTGGTCTGTAGAAAACCGGATCATCGTACAAGGAGTCGTGTCATGGACAAGTTAGCCGCATTGAGCGTGATTGGTATGTTGCTGGCCGGTTGTGCCGGCGGTGGTCGGGAGGCGGCCTGTGAGGTCTTCAGCCCTGCGCAGATCGAAACCCCGACCACTCAGGATGATCAGCGTGTCGAGGAAAGCACTGGCCAGCCTACTGGCCCGGCGCCGGAACAGCGTTGCTGACGAGGAGAGGTAATTGAGCGGGATCAAACTGGCGGGGCTCGCTGCCATCGCCCTGCTGCTGGCAGCCTGCAGCAACCAGCCGGCCGCGCCGGAGCAGTGGAATCGCTGGGTGTGCGACAGCCAGGCCGAAGTCCAGTGGCGCTTCGCCAATGGCAGCTTCGATCAGGTGGACGTGCGCCTGGGCGGTGACGACATCGTCTATCGCCTGACTCAGGAGCCGGCCGCCTCCGGCGCGCTGTACAGCGACGGGCGTCTATCCTTCCACACCAAGGGTGAGGAAGGTCTGGTCTACTGGACGGCCACCGATGACCTGATAGGCCGCGGCTGCAAGGCTCCGTAACACCCTCGGTGATGCCGAGGTGAGGGCGGCGGGTATGTCCCAGCTTCACGAAACTTGAACAACGCCTGCCCCTGCGGCAGGCTTGCACGATTAACGACCTCCAAACCGGGAGACAGAAACACCATGGCACTTATCAGCATGCGCCAGATGCTCGACCACGCCGCCGAATTCGGCTACGGCGTGCCGGCCTTCAACGTCAACAACCTCGAGCAGATGCGCGCCATCATGGAAGCCGCCGACAAGACCGATTCGCCGGTCATCGTCCAGGCCTCCGCTGGTGCCCGCAAGTACGCCGGTGCGCCGTTCCTGCGCCACCTGATCCTGGCTGCCATCGAAGAATTCCCGCACATTCCGGTGTGCATGCACCAGGACCACGGCACCAGCCCTGACGTGTGCCAGCGCTCCATCCAGCTGGGTTTTTCCTCGGTCATGATGGACGGCTCGCTGAAGGAAGACGGCAAGACCCCGGCCGACTACGAGTACAACGTCCGCGTGACCCAGCAGACCGTGGCGTTCGCCCATGCCTGCGGCGTGTCCGTGGAAGGCGAGCTGGGTTGCCTGGGCAGCCTGGAAACCGGTATGGCCGGTGAAGAAGATGGCGTCGGCGCCGAAGGCGTACTGGATCACAGCCAACTGCTGACTGATCCGGAAGAGGCCGCCGACTTCGTCAAGAAGACCCAGGTCGACGCCCTGGCCATCGCCATCGGCACCAGTCACGGTGCCTACAAGTTCACCAAGCCGCCAACCGGCGACGTGCTCTCCATCGAGCGCATCAAGGAAATTCACAAGCGCATCCCCAACACCCACCTGGTGATGCATGGTTCCTCCTCCGTTCCGCAGGAATGGCTGAAGGTGATCAACGAATTCGGCGGCGACATCAAGGAAACCTACGGCGTGCCGGTCGAGGAAATCGTCGAAGGCATCAAGCACGGCGTGCGCAAGGTCAACATCGACACCGACCTGCGTCTGGCTTCCACCGGCGCCATCCGCCGCATGATGGCCGAGCACCCGAGCGAGTTCGACCCGCGCAAGTTCTTCGCCAAGACCATCGTCGCCATGCGTGACATCTGTATCGCCCGCTACGAAGCCTTCGGCACTGCAGGCAACGCCTCCAAGATCAAGCCGATCTCCCTGGAAGGCATGTACCAGCGCTATGCCAGCGGCGAGCTGAACGCCAAGGTCAACTAAGCCCGGCGCGTTGCATGCAAACGCCGCGGTTCCTCACGGAGCCGCGGCGTTTTTTTATGGCCGGCGTTCAGGTCGCGTCAGTTCGCTGCACCAACCAGCGAGCGGTGTTCGATCTTGAGCAGATCGAAGCGCGCGGCGCCGGCTTCGGTTTCATACCCGATGTTGTCTTGGGTATAGACGCCAGCCTTGAAGTAAAGCGGTTTGACCGCCCAGGTCGGCTCCACTCGGGTGTTCCAGTTGATGCTGTTGAGGCTGATGGCCAGGGTGCCGTCGGGTTTCAGGTTGATCACGTAGCGAAACAGCTGGTTCAGACGGATGCCGCTGGCGATGTTCACCACCTGAATCTCCGATGTTGGCGTTACACGGACCTTGGCGACGATATTGCCGTCGGCGGTTTTGGTCTTGTACTGGTACTCCAGCTTGAGTAGCGGCTCGGAACTCTTCAGCGCGTGGATCTGGCCAATGACGATCTTGCCGGTGGACGGCACCTGGCTGACGCTAAGCGACGCACGCAGGAAATTGTCCGCCTCCGGGTAGGTCCAGTTGCGCAGACGGCCGTCGGCGAAGGTTTCGCGCAGTTCGGTGCGGGGGTATTTCGCGCTCTCGGTCGTGGTGCCATTGACCGGTGCCCAGAAGAAGATGGCGCCTTCCTTGGACTGGAAATAGTGATCCTGGTAACCACCGGCCAGAACGCGGGTCTCGATGGTGGTCGCGGGGACGCCGACTGGAACGCTGAGATTCCACATGGCGAGTTCGATCATGCTCAAAAGCTCCTGAAAAAGGAAACTTCAGTCGGGGGCACATCTCATCCAGGAGTCAGTAACGGCTTACTTGGCGTTCCAGCCGGTGACGCGCGAGCTAGAAGGGTGGCAGGGCTGTCTTCACGGGCGGCGAGTGCGCTCGTGGCGCGCTTTATAACGGCAACCGGGGCAAAAGCGTGATAGCCGTCCGTCGCCTTATTGGCGCCAATATAAAGTCGTTATCATTGGCGCTTTTAATCCACTGTGCAGCTCCGCCAGAAGTGTGGGATGGCGCGTCGCCCGGTGTAGGTAAAACCCTGTAAAACACCCAGGGCATAACGGCCGGTGGGGTGCGCCATAATTCGTGCACTGTCGTTCCGGGAACCGTCATCCATGTCCAGCAAGCCGCGCCTGTTGCTCGCTTTCCTCCTCGCCGTGTTGCTGGCTTCGCTGCTTGCCTCGATCTTCCAGACCCAGACCAACCTTGCCGCCCTGCAGGCTCTGGGAGCGCCGGTGCCAATGGATGTGCGCGTTGGCACCACCTGCCTCGACCTGCTCGGTTTCGCCCCCACCTTCATCCTGCTCAGTGCGCTGGGCTTTCTCGTCGCCCTGCCGTTGGCCATGTGGTGTGCGCGACGCATGCCGATGCTGCGCTGGCTGATCTTCGTTCTGGCGGGCGCGCTGGCCATCTGGTCGGCATTGGCGCTGGCCAACGCCGTTGCGCCGATGCCAACGCTGATCGCCGCTGATCGCAGCACGGTCGGCACGCTTGGACTGATGGCCTGCGGCAGCGTCGGCACGTTGCTGTTCGGCCTGCTCGGCCGGCGTGTGCGCTACCGGACGCGCCCGACCTCTTCCGACTCCCTGTGACAAGGCGTTGCCCATGTTGAGAAGTACCCGCGCGCTATTGCTCGGCGCCCTGTTCGTCAGTGCCCCCGTGCTGGCGCTGGATTACCGCATCGAGACCTTCAGCGAAGGCCTGGAGAATCCCTGGGCGATGGCCTTCCTGCCGGATGGCCGCATGCTGGTCACCGAGCGCGTCGGGCGCCTGCGCATCATCGAGGCCGACGGCAGTGTCGACCCGGAACCCGTCGCGGGCCTGCCTGAGGCGTTCATCGCGGCCCAGGCCGGGCTGATGGAGGTGGCGCTGGACCCGGACTACGGCGAAAACCGCTGGCTGTACTTGACCTACGCGCACGGCTCGCTCGAGGCCAACAACACGCGCCTGGCCCGTGCCCGCCTGGTGGACGACGAGCTGCATGACTTCGAGGTGCTGTTCACCGCCCAGCCGCTCAAGGCTGGAGCTTCGCACTATGGCGGGCGTATCGCCTTTCTCGCTGACAAGACCCTGGTGCTGACCCTGGGCGACGGCTTCGACTGGCGTGAGGAGGCGCAGAACCCGGCCAATCACCTGGGCAAGATCGTGCGGCTGAACCGCGACGGCAGCGTTCCGCAGGACAACCCGCTGGTGGGGCAAGAAGGGGCCGCGCCGGAGATCTACAGCCTCGGCCACCGCAACGTCCAGGGTATCTTCTTCGACGCCGAGCACGACCGCCTGTACAGCCACGAGCACGGCCCGCGCGGGGGAGACGAGCTCAACCTGATCGAAGCTGGCAACAACTACGGCTGGCCGCTGGCGACCTTCGGCGTCGATTACACCGGCGCGCGGGTCAGCCCCTACACCGAGTTGCCGGGGCTGACCGCACCCCTGCTGCACTGGACACCTTCGGTGGCGCCGTCGAGCCTGACGCTGTATCGCGGCGAGCTGTTCCCCGAGTGGCAGGGCGATCTGTTCGCCGCCACCCTGGCCGAGCGCAGCGTGCGCCGCATTCGTGTGCGCGACGGCATGCTGGCCGGCGAGGAGGCGCTGTTCGAAGAGCTGGACGAGCGCATTCGCGACGTGCGCGGTGGGCCGGACGGCGCCCTCTACCTGCTTACCGACAACCCGCACGGGCGTCTGTTGCGTGTGGTGCCCAGCGAGTGATGCGCCATCCGGTACACTGACGGTCCAGATGAAAGCGGGATCGTATCGTTGAAGTATCTACAGGGTTATCCGGTTGCCGTGCAGCAGCAGGTTCGCCAGCTGATCGCCGATGATCGGCTGGGCGGTTACCTGGCGCAGCGTTATCCGGGGCGACACGAAGTGCAGAGCGACAAGGCGCTGTACGGCTACGTGATGGCGCTCAAGCAGGAACACCTGAAGAACGCACCGGCCATCGACAAGGTGCTCTACGACAATCGCCTCGACCTCACCCATCGCGCCTTGGGGCTGCACACGGCGATCTCGCGCGTGCAGGGCGGCAAGCTCAAGGCCAAAAAGGAGATCCGCGTCGCTTCGCTGTTTCGCGACGCCGCGCCGGCCTTTCTGCAGATGATCGTGGTGCACGAGCTGGCGCACCTGAAGGAGGCCGAGCACAACAAGGCCTTCTACAAGCTTTGCGACCATATGCTGCCGGGCTACGCGCAGATCGAATTCGACCTGCGCATGTTCCTGACCTGGCGCGAGATGACGGCGGCTAACTGAGCCGCCGGTGCGCTGCCCCGCGAGCTCAGCCGTGCAGGCGCACGTTGAGCTGGTCGACCACTGGCGCCCAGTCGGCGTCCTCGAGAATCTCGTCGCGCAGCAGCGCGGCCTGCGCAGGCGTCCAGAACGGGGCTTCGGACAGCTTGCAGGCGTCCGGCAGCGGCGAATGGGTGCTGATGAAGGCGTTGATGCTGGCGGCATCGTCGGGCAGGCCGAGCTGCTTGAACAGGGCGGGCAGGCTGTGCACGGGGTTTTCCATGACGAACTCTCCAAACGTAAGGGTCATCGATAATTACCCTGCTTTGGCCCGGATAGTTCCGCTCACTCGACCATCACGACCTCGAAGGTCTGCAGCCGCTGGCCCATGGGCAGGGTGATTTCGTCGCCGGGGTGCTTGCCGAGTAGCAGGCGCCCCAGCGGCGCAGCATTGCCCAGTACCTGGATGCTCTGCCCGGCATGCTGCAGCTTCATGCTAGCGCCCTGCGGGCCGAGAAACAGCCACTGCTGGTGATCGTCTTCGCTGGCAAGCAGAATCAGCGCACCCAGTTCGATGCCTTGCGCCTCGTCGAATGGCCGCGGGCGCAACTGGCGCCAGGTGATCAGGGTCTGGCGCAGTTCTTCGACTCGGCGTGCCTGGCCGCTGGCCAGATAAGCGGCCTCCAGGCCCAGGGTGTCGTACTTGTTCTCGGCGACGTTCTCCTCATGGGTGGCCGCTTCATGTGCGGTGAGGGCGGCGAGGCTGGCCTGTTCGAGGTCGGCCAGCAGATGGGTAAGCACGTCTTGCAGCAGCAGATTCTTGTCCATGGAGCGTTATCGGTTCGGGTGAGGAGATGGGGCATTCCCATCTTCAAGGATGCTGGGTAGCCAGCTGTACACGGTTGCGCCCTTCGGCCTTGGCCCGGTACATGGCCGCGTCGGCCAGGCGAATCAGCGTGGTGGCATCGTCGCCGCCGCGGGTCAGGGCGATGCCGATGCTGGCACCGACGCGTACGGCACGATCTTCTAGATACATCGGCGTGTCCAGCCCTTCCAGCAAGCGCTTGGCCAGGTCCTGGGCATCCTCGGCCGACTGCACGTTCTCGCAGATCACCACGAACTCGTCGCCGCCCAGGCGCGCCGGCAGGTCGGCGTCGCGGATGTACTGGCGCAGGCGTCTGGCGATCTCGGCCAGCACTCGGTCGCCAAAGCCGTGGCCGTGCTGATCGTTGATCGGCTTGAAGCCGTCGAGGTCGATCAGCATCACGGCGAGCAGTTCGTCACGGCGCAGGCTGCGTGCCAGGGCCTGGTCCAAGTGCTGCTGCAGTGCGGTGCGATTGGCCAGGCTGGTCAGCGGGTCCTGCAGCGCCAGTTCGCTGAGGCGCTGGTTGGCCTGCTCCAGCGCCACGGTGCGTTCGGTGACGCGCTTGGCCAGGACCTGCTCATTGAGTTGCAACGCCGCCTCGCGCTGGCGCTTGAGTTCGTTGAAGCGCGCAGCCAGGGCGAAGGACAGCAGGATCATCTCCAGCCCCGAACCGATCTGCATGGCGTACAAGGTGAGGAAGTTCGACGGGATCAAGGCGAAGTTGCGCAGCGCCAGCAGCACAGCGCCGGTCAACAGCATCAGCCAGGCCAGGGCGAACAGGCGCGCACCGGGCACCCGGTAGCCAACGCAGACGAAGCTGGTGACCAGCAGCGTCAGGGTGGCGACCAGGCCGGTCAGCGACATCAGCTGCAACGCGCGCTGTACCGGCAGCAGCAGTGTCGCCACCACGGCGGCGCCGATAGCGATGCACAGTATCAGCAGGCCCCTGTCCCAGCGCGGCAGCCACTGGCGGGTATCGAGGAAGCTGCGGGCGAAGATCACCGACAGCAGGGCCGCCGACGTCAGGCTGACCGGCAGCATGCGGTTGCTCCAGGGCGCGGCGTCGGACCACAGATACTGCGCGCCAAGGCCGTTGAGCGAGAGCACGCTGAGGGCGAAGGCGCACATGAACAGCACGTAGTTGAGGAAGGGGCGTTCGCGCAGGGCGAGAAATAGCAGCAGGTTGTACAGGCCCAGCGCGATCAGGACGCCGAAGTAGATGGCATGCACCAGGTAACCGTTCTGGCTGTGCTGCTCGAATTCGCGCGCGGGCATCAGCGCACCGCTGAGGGTCATGCTGCCGCGCGAATCGACGCGCAGGTACAGCGTGCGCAGCTCGCCAGGTTGCAGGGTGATCTCGAATACCGGATAGCGATGACCGACGGCGCGCTCGGCGTAGGGCACGGTATCGCCGCTGCGTGACTCGCGCACGCCATCGGCGCCAACGTCGTACAGGCGCACTTCATCCAGCGAGGCGTAGTTCAACTCCAGGCGCCAGGCGCGTGTCTGCTGGGCGTCCGATTGCAGCGCCAAGCGCAGCCAGATCACCCCCGGCACGTAGCCGAAGCTCAGATCGCGGCGCTTCAGTGAGGACTCAAATGGCGCGTCGGCGGCGCGAACGTCGTCCAGGCTCAGGGTGCCCTGAGGATCGGCGAGAAAATCCACCAGGCCATGAAGATCCTGCGCCGCGCTGTCATCGCCCAGACGCGTGGCTGCGAAGGAGAGCTGGCTGGCCAGCAGCAGGCAGCACACCAGCAGCAGACCCGGCAACGAGACCGGAAAGGCGAGGGCGGCGTGTCGGTTGGCTGGCATGGGCAAGGCCTGGGAAATAGGCGTCGTCAGATAGTGGCAGAAAGCCCCATGAGCCTGCTAGTGGCGATCCTTCTGCAGGTGCGCCGCCAGGGTGCGCAGCGGCGCGAGCTGGCGGCAGATCAGCGCCAACTGCGTTTGCACCAGACGCTGGCGCTCATCGACGTCATCGGCGATCTGCTCCAGGCTTTGCGCCAGGGCCTGTTCCTCGTCGCTGTGAATGGCCAGCGGTTGCTCCCCGCGCAGGCCAGTGGCGATTTCATCGAGACTGCTCGCCAGCGCTTCGGCCTGTTCCAGCAGCTGTGCCTGGGCCGCCTGCGGCAACTGCTCGCCGCGATGTGCGCCGAGTGCGGAGAGGTAGCTGAGCAGGGTGTGCGACAGCACCAGGAAGCGAAAGCCGAGGTCGGCGTCCTTACGGAAGTGGCCCGGCTCCATCAGCATGTTGCCGAGGGTGGTGGACAGCGCCGCGTCGGCGTTGTGCGCGTTGCGTCGGGCCAGGCGGTAGCCGAGGTCGTCACGCTTGCCGCGCGCATACTGGGCGATGATCTGCCTCAGGTAGGCACTGTTGCAGCTCAGCGTGCCGGCGAGCATGCGGCCCAGGCGCCGGCCTTGCCAGTCCGGCAGGATCAGGAACACTGCCAGCCCGGCGATCATGCCGCCGAGCAGGGTGTCGACCAGGCGCGGCAGGAACAGGCCATAGCCATCGCCGACCTGGTTGAAGCAGAACAGCACCAGCAGGGTGATCGCCGCCGTGGCCAGGGTGTAGCGGGTGGCGCGTGTGGCGAAGAAGGCGACCCCGGCGACCACGGCGAACAGCGCCTGGATACGCGGATCGGGGAACAGGTCGAACAGCGCCCAGCCGATCCCCAGGCCGAGCAGGGTGCCGACGATGCGCTGCACCAGCTTCAGGCGCGTGGCGCCGTAGTTCGGCTGGCAGACGAACAGGGTGGTCAGCAGAATCCAGTAGCCCTGGGTCGGGTGAATCAGGTGCAGCAGGCCGTAACCGGCGGCCAGGGCGATGGACAGGCGCAGCGCGTGGCGGAACAGCAGCGAGGTGGGCGTCAGCTGCTGGCCGATGCGCTCGGCGACTTCGCGCAGCGAATGCGGTTCGCGATCGAGCAGGCTGCTGTCCTGCTCATCGGCCAGGGCATCGGGATTGCTGGCGTTGCCCAGCAGCAGGTCGAGGCTGGCGAGGTTGCCGGCCAGCGCGCCGAGCGAGCGCAGCAGGCGGCGCCAGGCCGGGTTGCTTTGCAGATGCAGGTGGTCGAGCGACGCATGCAGGTCTTCCAGCGCCTGGCTGCACAGTTCGCGATACTCGAACGGCTGGCGCAGCTCGATGGCGCTGCCCAGGCGCTGGCAGGCTTCACCGTGCAGACGCAGCAGGCGCTGGCAGCGGAACAGCACGTCGCTGTGGAAGAAGGCCTCGGCCAGCTCGTTGTAGGGGTAGTGCGAGGAGCTGGCGCGTTCGTGAATGTCCTGGGCGAGGAAGTACAGCTTCAGGTAGCGATTGACCTTGGGCCCGGGACGGCCATTGCCGACCCGGTGCAGGATGATCTCCTTGGCCGCGTTGAGCGCCGATACCACGCGCCCGTTCTGCTGCGCCAACTCCAGGCGGCGCTGCTCGACATCCAGCTGGCGTACGGGTTCGAACAGTGCCGCCTTGAGCTTGAGGTACTTACCCAGTTCGCGAAACAGCCTGGCCAGACTCTGCTGCACCGGCTGATGGGCGAACAGGCCATGCCAGATCACCGACAGCAGGCCGTACCAGGCGGCGCCAGCGACCAGCAGCAGCGGCTCCAGCCATAGACCGGCGACGCCGCCGCGCTGCTCGACGCCGATCATGCTGTACACGGCGAGGATCAGCGTGCCGGAGCCGAGCGTGGCGAAACGCTCGCCCAGGGCGCCGAGCAGCGTCAGGCAGAACGCCGACAGCGCCAGGGCGATGACGAACAGCCAGGGGTAGGGAAAGAGAAACTCCACAGCGTAGGCCGCTGCACTGAAGCAGCCCAACGTGACCAGCACCGCGCCGAGGCGGCCCTGCCAGCTGTCGTCGGTCTCGGTCAGCGCACTGGCGATAATGCCGAGAAACAGCGGGATCAGCCCGTGCGTCCAGCCCTGCCACCAGCACAACGCCAGGGCTCCGGCCAGGGCGATGAATACCCGCAGGCTGGCACTGAACTTGTCCAGCGCCCAGAGACGGCGCAGCGAGTGGCGAAGGCGAGAGCGGTGCATAGGTGACCTGGTGGAAGTAGACGCGAGCAGCCTACCGGAACTGCATGACCGCTGGGTATCCGTCTCCATCCAATAGCCATGCCTGGCGCCTCGCTTCACCTGCTCGTACATGCTCTGTAGCACATCCGGTCGCCCGGTCGAGGGAGTCGCAGAAGGCCTGGACTATGCTCAGTAAGGTCCCGCTGCCACATCTTCGGTACCACCGCGGGCCTGGGAGTCGAACGTGTCACCTGGCTGGTTGCGTCTGTGTCTATGCGCTCTGATCCTCTGCGGATCGGTAGGGGTGAGTGCGGCGCCGGGCGCGGTGGTGCGCTTGCAGGTGGACGGGGTGATCGGTCCGGCAAGCGCCGATTATCTGGTGCGTGGCCTGGCCAAAGCGGTGGACCAAGGCGCGCAGCTGGTGGTGATCGAGATCGACACCCCCGGCGGCCTGGACAGCTCCATGCGCGCCATCATCAAGGCGATTCTCGCCAGCCCCATTCCGATCGCAACGCATGTCGCCCCCGGTGGCGCGCGGGCGGCCAGTGCCGGCACCTACATTCTCTATGCCAGCCATGTGGCCGCGATGGCGCCGGGGACCAATCTCGGCGCCGCCACGCCAGTGGCCATCGGCATGCCGGGCTCGCCCGAGGGAGACGGCAAGGGCGATAGGAACAAAGCGACACAAGGCGAAAAGGGCTCGGACGACGCCATGACCGCCAAGCAGGTCAACGACGCCGCGGCCTACATTCGCGGGCTGGCCAATATGCGCGGACGCAACGCCGAATGGGCCGAGCAGGCGGTGCGCGAAGCCGTCAGTCTGTCTGCCGAGGAGGCGCTGGAACGCAAGGTGATCGACTATCTGGCCGGCGATACCAGCGATCTGCTGCGCCAGCTGAATGGCAAGACCCTGCAGGCGGCAGGCGTCGAGCAGACCCTGGCCACGGCCGGCGCGCCGCTGATCAGCCATGCACCGGACTGGCGCACCCGCCTGCTGGCGGTGATCACCAACCCCAGCGTGGCGCTGATCCTGATGATGATCGGCATCTACGGGCTGTTCTTCGAATTCGCCAACCCCGGCAGTGGCGTTGGCGGCGTGCTCGGCGGCATCAGCCTGGTGCTCGCGCTCTACGCCCTGCAATTGCTGCCGGTGAACTACGCCGGCGTGGCGCTGATTCTGCTCGGCATCGCCTTCATCACCGCCGAGGCCTTCCTGCCCAGTTTCGGCGTGCTCGGCATCGGCGGGGTGGTGGCGTTCGTGTTCGGCGGGCTGATCCTGATCGATACCGATGTACCGGGTTTCGGTATTCCGCTGGCGCTGATCGTCACCCTGGCGCTGATCAGCGCTGCACTGGTGCTGGCCATCGTCGGCATGGCGCTCAGGGCTAGACGCCGTCAGCAGGTAGCCGGTGCCAGCGGTCTGGTGGGCAGCCTGGTGGCGGTCGCTGCGGTGCGCGACGACGATCCGCACGCCGGTTGGGTAGCGCTGCAGGGCGAACGCTGGCAGGTGCAGGGCACCGCGCCGTTGCGCCCTGGGCAGCGGGTACGAGTCACAGCGCGCGACGGCGTGCATCTGCAGGTCAGCGCGGTGGATGAGCCACCGCCTCAAGGAGGTCACTGATGGGTTTCGAATTGAGCTTCATTGCACTGGTGATCATCGTTCTGGGGTTGCTCGTCTCATCCTTTCGCATCCTGCGCGAATACGAGCGCGGCGTGGTATTCCAGCTCGGCCGTTTCTGGCGGGTCAAGGGCCCGGGGCTGATCCTGATCATCCCCGGTCTGCAACAGATGGTGCGGGTGGACCTGCGCACCATCGTCCTCGACGTACCGCCGCAGGATGTAATCTCCCGCGACAACGTCTCGGTCAAGGTCAACGCGGTGATCTATTTCCGTGTGCTCGACCCGCAGAATGCGATCATTCAGGTCGAGGATTACATGGTCGCCACCAGCCAGCTGGCGCAAACCACGCTGCGCGCGGTGCTCGGCAAGCATGACCTGGACCAGATGCTCGCCGAGCGCGAGCAGCTCAACTCCGACATCCAGCAGGTGCTGGACGCGCAGACCGACGCCTGGGGCATCAAGGTCGCCAATGTCGAGATCAAGCACGTCGACATCAACGAATCGATGGTGCGCGCCATCGCCCGCCAGGCCGAAGCCGAACGCGAGCGTCGGGCCAAGGTGATTCACGCCGAAGGCGAGCTGCAGGCCTCGGAGAAACTGATGCAGGCCGCCGAGATACTCGGCCGGCAGAGCGGCGCCATGCAACTGCGCTACATGCAGACGCTGAGCAACATCGCCAGCGACAAGAACTCGACCATCGTCTTCCCGCTGCCGGTGGAACTGCTGCGCGGCGTCGTCGACCTGAAAGACCCCAGGGCTTGAGTTTTGAACCGTTCGGTTCTAAATTGCGCGCATGACGACAACACGTGGACGCCCCAAGAGCTTCTGCCCGGACCGGGCCCTGGAAAACGCCATGCAGCTGTTCTGGCAGCGCGGCTACGAGGCCGCATCGCTGCAGGACCTGCAGGCGGCCACCGGGCTGTCCAAAAGCAGCTTGTATCTGACCTACCCTAGCAAGCAGGCCTGGTTCGTCGCTGCGTTCAGCCGCTACGTGGCGCAACGCCGCGCTTTGCTGCTGGAGCAGTTGCAGGCCAGCGCCTCGCCGCTTGCCTTCATCCATGAGCGCCTGCTCAGCGTGCTCGAAGATGACGGCCCCGGTGGTGTGCCGCGCGGCTGCATGCTGGTCAATGTGGCCAACGAGTTTTCTCTTTCGGAACCGGCGCTGGTACCGGTGCTGCAGCAGGCCACGGCGGGCGTCTGCCGGGTGTTCGAAGAGGCGTTGGCGCGCGCCGTGGCCTGCGGAGAACTGCGCAACGGTCAGGACCTCGCGGCCCGAGCCGGCTACCTGCAGTGCGTGATGAGCGGGCTGCGCACGCAGGTGAAATCCGCGGTGCCGGCGGACTCGATCCGCGCCACCGTGGCCGTGGTGATGGCCAGCCTGGATTGCCAGTGAGCAATCCTGCGCTGGTTTTTCTTCGCTTTATTCTGGACCGAATGGTCTTTAAAGGAGGTGATATGCGGGAGTTGTTCGAACTGTGCGGCGCCGATCGCGAGCTGCTGTTCTCGCCCTACTGCTGGCGCGTGCGTCTGGCGCTGGCGCACAAGGGGCTGGACTGGCAGAGCCGGCCGATACGTTTCACCGACAAGGAACTGATCGCCTTCTCCGGGCAGAAGCTGGTGCCTGTGCTCACCGACGACGGCGAAACGCTGCACGACAGCCTGGCGATCTTCGCCTATCTGGACCAGCGCTACCCGCAACGCCCGCTACTCGGCGACGGGCTGGCGGCCGAGCGCGCACGCCTGGTCGAGCGCCTGAGCTTTCATATGGTGCGTGTGCCGCTGTTGAAAATACTCATACCGCGCGTCTGGCAGGTGATCGACCCGGCCGACCGCGAGTACTTCCGCAGCAGCCGTGAGAAGGTGCTGGGTATGAGCCTGGAAGCCTTCGCCGATCCGGAAGGTGGCGAGCGCCTGTTCCGCGAGGGAGTGGCGCCGCTGGAGATGTGGCTGCGCGAACAACCCTACCTCGAAGGCCAGGCACCTGGCGGCTGCGACTATCTGTTGGCCGGCATGCTGCTCTGGGCCTGGTGTTTGGGCGCGCAGCCCTGGGCCGACGACTCGGCTCTGGGCGCCTGGTTCGCGCGTATCCTGCAGGCTTACGAATCCACCCACGGCCCGGTCAAACGGGCCGAGATTCGGATGGAGGCAGGCAGATGATCGACCTCTATTACTGGACCACGCCGAACGGGCACAAGGTCAGCATCTTCCTCGAAGAGGCCGGGCTGGAGTACCGCATCGTCCCGGTGCATATCGGCAAGGGCGAGCAGTTCTCCCCTGCGTTTCTCAGGATCGCGCCGAACAACCGGATTCCCGCTATCGTCGATCATGCGCCGGCCGATGGCGGCGAGGCCATCGCCCTGTTCGAATCCGGGGCGATACTCGAGTATCTGGCCGACAAGAGCGGGCAGTTTCTGCCGCGAGAGACGCGAGCACGCTTCAGCGTGCTGCAGTGGCTGTATTGGCAGATGGGCGGCCTCGGCCCGATGGCCGGGCAGAACCATCACTTCCTGCGCTACGCGCCGGAGCCAATCTCCTATGCCATCGACCGCTACGTGAAGGAAACCGCACGTCTCTACGGCGTGCTGGATCGCCAGTTGGCCGGGCTTGATTACGTGGCGGGCGACTATTCCATCGCCGACATGGCCATCTATCCCTGGGCCCGGGGCTGGCAGATGCAGCAGCAGAAGCTGGAGAGTTTTCCCAACATGGCCGCCTGGCTCGAACGCATCGAGGCGCGGCCGGCCGTGCAGCGCGCCTACGCGCTGGTGGAGAAGGTCAATGCCGACCCGCAGGCGCTGCTCAGCGCCGAAGCGCGGCGGCTATTGTTCGGGCAGTGACGGACGGACAGCTTTTCTCACGGATTTCCCGGTCAGGCGCGTGGCCCTTTCCTAGACTTCAGAGTGTTGACCCTGAATGCCGGGAGAGAGTCATGCGAATCGGCGTACCCAAGGAAATCAAGAATCACGAGTACCGTGTCGGCCTAACGCCGCAGTCCGTGGCCGAACTGACCGCGCTGGGGCACGAGGTATGGATCGAGACCCAGGCCGGCGCCGCCATCGGTTTTGCCGACGAGGATTATCGCGAGGCCGGGGCGCAGATTGCCCAGAGCGCGGGCGAGGTGTTCCAGCAGGCGCAGCTGATCGTCAAGGTCAAGGAGCCGCTGGCGGTGGAGCGGGCCAAGCTGCGCGAGCAGCACACGCTGTTCACCTACCTGCACCTGGCGCCGGACCGGCCGCAGACCGAGGAGCTGATGGCTGGCGGTGCCACCTGCATCGCCTACGAGACGGTGACCGATGCGCAGGGCCGCCTGCCGTTGCTGGCGCCGATGTCGGAGGTGGCCGGGCGTATGTCGATTCAGGCCGGTGCCGGCTGCCTGGAAAAGGCCCGCGGCGGCCGCGGCGTGCTGCTCGGCGGTGTGCCTGGGGTGGCGCCGGGCAAGGTGGTGATTCTCGGCGGCGGTGTGGTCGGTAGCCATGCCCTGGCCATGGCAGTCGGCCTGGGCGCCGACGTCACGGTGCTGGACAAGAGCGTCGATGCCCTGCGCCGGCTCGATGCGCAGTACGGCAACCGCATCACCACGCTGTACTCCACGCATGCGGCGGTACGCGAGCAGGTACTGGCGGCCGATCTGGTCATCGGCGGCGTGCTGATCCCCGGGGCGGCTGCGCCCAAGCTGATCACCGCGGACATGGTGCGGCAGATGAAGGCCGGCGCGGTGCTGGTGGATGTGGCCATCGACCAGGGCGGCTGCGCCGAAACCTCGCGTGCTACCACTCATGCCGAACCCACTTACGTGGTCGACGATGTGGTGCATTACTGCGTGGCCAACATGCCCGGTGCGGTGGCCCGTACCTCGACCCTGGCGCTGAACAACGCCACCCTGCCATTCGTCGTGGCCCTGGCGCAGAAGGGTACGCGGCGAGCGCTGGAAGAGGATCCGCACCTGCTGGCCGGCCTCAACGTCGCGCGTGGAGTCATCACCTGTGCCAGCGTTGCCGAGGCCCACGGGCTGCGTTTCCAGGCGCCGGACGGCGTGCTCGAGCAACTCTAGGCAACGAATGGTTGTGGCCTCTGTTCCCCATTTTTACAGCGGCCACACCCAAAGCAGCAGAGGCACGCTGATCAGCACCACGAGTATTTCCAGCGGCAGGCCCAGGCGCCAGTAGTCGCCGAAGCGAAAGCCGCCGGGGCTGAGGATCAGCGTGTTGTTCTGGTGGCCGATGGGCGTGAGGAACGAGCAGGAGGCGCCGATGGCCACCGCCATCAACAGCGCGTCCGGGCTGACGCCCAGCTGGCTGGCGGCGCTAAGGGCGATGGGGCACATCACCGCAGCGGTCGCCGCGTTGTTCATGAAGTCCGACAGGGTCATTGTGACGATCAGCAGCAGGGTCAGGGTGATGATGGCGTTGCCCTGGGCCAGGTGTTCCATCAGCACCCTTGCCAGCAGGTCGGCAGCACCGGTCGAAGACATCGCTCCGGCCACCGGGATCAGGGCGCCGAGCAGCACGATAACCGGCCAGTCGATGGACTCGTAGACGGCGCGCAGCGGTATCAGGCGCAGCAGCATGTAGGCCAGCACGCCGCTGGCGAAGGCGATCGCTGCCGAGAGCAGGCCGAAGGCGGCCGCAGCGATGGCCAGCAGCATGATGCCGAGCGCGAGGTTGGCCTGGCTAGGGTCGGGAATGTTGATCGCCCGCGCGGCCAGCGGCACGCAGTCATAATCGTTGGCGAACTCGCCGATATCCTCGGCGCTGCCCTGCATCAGCAACACGTCGCCGCCCTGGAACTGGGTCGAACGCAGGCGCTTGATGGAGCGATGGCTCTGCCGGGAGATGGCCAGCAGGTTGATCGAGTAGCGGCTGCGCAGGCGCGTGCTGCTGGCGGAGCGGCCGATCAGCGAGGAGTCGGGTTTGACCAGCAGCTCGAGCATGGCGCGCTCCTCGCTGTTGCTGACCTTCTTCTCCGTTTCGCCATCCTTGTCTTCCTTCTGTTCGGCTTCCTCGGCCTCGCGCTCGGCCTCCAGCAGCAGATCGAGCTGGCCGAGCACCTCGCCCAGCTCCTTTGGGTCGGCCTCGATCACCAGCACGTCGTCGGCCTGCAGCACGCGCCGCGGGTTTGGCGCGGTCAGGCGCAGCTTGTTGCGCACCATGGCCACCACCTGGGCGTCGGCTTCGTCGAGCAGTTGCTCGATCTCGCGCAGGGTCTTGCCCTGCGCCTTGCCGCCTTCCTTGACCCGCGCCTCGGTCAGGTAGTGGCCGGTGTCGAAGCTGGCGGCGTTGCCCACCTCGCGTTTCGGCACCAGTCGCCAGCCGAGCAGGGTGATGAACAGTACGCCGGCTAGGGCCACGGCCACGCCGACCGGGCTGAAGTCGAACATGGCGAAGGGGCCACCGCCATGCTGAGCGCGGAAGCTGGAAACGATCAGATTCGGCGGTGTGCCGATCAGAGTGGTCATGCCGCCGAGAATGGTGCCGAAGGCCAGCGGCATCAGCACGCGCCCCGGCGGCAGTTCCAGGCGTGCGGCGATCTGCAGGGCGATGGGCATCAGCAGGGCGAGGGCGCCGACGTTGTTCATGAATGCCGAGAGCAGCGCGCCAAGGCCGGTCAGGGCAGCGATGGACAGCAGCACGCCGGCGCCGCTGGGCAGCAAGCGTTGCGCCAGCCGGCTGACCGCGCCGGTGCGTTGCAGGCCGTGGCTGAGCACCAGCACGCAGGCGACGGTGATCACCGCCGGGTGGCCGAAGCCGGTGAAGGCTTCGCGTTCGGGTACCAGACCGACGATCACACAGGCCAGCAGGGCGCCGAGCGCCACCACGTCATGGCGCCAGCGGCCCCAGATGAACAGGCCCATGCTGGCCAGGAGGATGATGAAAATCTGACCTTGTTCGAGGTTCATGCGTGGGACTGTCCCTGTGGTACGCAACTTCGCGTCTGCTGTTCATAGCAGAGTCTGCGCCGCGCTGGCAGTTCCCGTCGCGCCAGCGGATGGTGCGCAATATTTCGCGCCTCAGACGTATTGCGCGGCGGCGTACCCCGAAGCCCAGGCCCACTGGAAATTGAAGCCGCCGAGGTGGCCGGTGACGTCCAGCACTTCGCCAATGAAATACAGCCCCGGCACCTTGAGCGATTCCAGGGTTTTCGACGACACCTCGTCGGTATTTACCCCGCCCAGGGTCACCTCGGCGGTGCGATAGCCCTCGGTGCCGGCCGGCACCAGCTGCCAGTCGGACAGGCGCTCGGCAATCGCCTTGAGTTCGCTCGGCGTGTACTGCTTCAGTGGTTTGTTGGTGAACCAGCTGTCCACCAGCAACGTCGCCATCTTCCTGGTGAACAGCTCGGCCAGCAGGGTTTTCAGCTCGCTGTTGCCGCGCTCGCGCTGCTGCGTGGCCAGCCACTCGGGCAGGTCGATATGCGGCAGCAGGTCGATATGCACGGTGTCGCCCGGCTGCCAGTAGGATGAAATCTGCAGGATCGCCGGGCCGGACAGGCCACGGTGGGTGAACAGTATGTTCTCGACGAAGCTCTGGCCGTTGCAGCTAACCCGGCAGTCTTCCACCGAGGTGCCGGACAGCTCCGTGCACAGCGCCTTCAGCTGTGGGTCGGTGATGGTGAAGGGCACCAGGCCTGCACGGGTCGGCAGCAGTTCGTGACCGAACTGGCTGGCGACCTGATAACCGAAGCCGGTGGCGCCAAGGGTGGGGATCGACAGACCGCCGGTGGCGACGACCAGAGACTGGCAGGTTATCTGGCCGAGGTCGCTGTGCAGCAGGAAGCCACTCTCGGTCTTGTCGATAGTCTGCACCGCCGTGTCCAGGCGAATCTGCGCGCCAGCCTCGGCACATTCGGCCAGCAGCAACTCGAGAATGTCGCTGGACTTGTTATCGCAGAACAGTTGGCCGAGCTTCTTCTCGTGGTAGGGCACGCCATGTTTGGCCACCAACCCGATGAAGTCCCATTGGGTGAAGCGCGCCAGGGCGGACTTGCAGAAGTGCGGGTTGCCGGAGAGGAAGTTGCCCGGCTCGCAGTACATATTGGTGAAATTGCAGCGACCGCCACCGGACATGAGGATTTTCTTGCCGGCCTTGTTGGCGTGGTCGAGCACCAGCACCCGGCGGCCACGGGCGGCGGCCGTGGCAGCACACATGAGGCCGGCGGCGCCTGCGCCGATGATCAGTACGTCGGTTTGCAACACGAGAGGCCCTCGGGTGGATCGCAGGCATGGACGGGCTGCGCGAAAACCGGCGAAGTTTACCCGAAGCGACCCTCGTCCGCCGGTCTGCCTGCACTCTTTACGTGAACCATCAACGCCTGGTTGGTTGTCTCAAACTGGAGACAGTGACGGGTAAGGCTGAGCCTGCTATCACTACACCGAATAATTCCAATGGGTCGTCGCCAATGCCCGCTGTACGCGTCTGGCTTTTTTTCCTGCTGCTGTCCTCGGCGCTGGCTTCAGCCGAGTCGTTACGTCTGGTGGCCGACCCATGGCCGCCCTTCACCGATCAGCGGCTACCGGGCAAAGGCCTGGCCAGCGACCTGGTTGAGCAGGCGTTCAAGCGCGCCGGCTACCGCACCAGCTACGTGGAAGTGCCCTGGGAGCGTGCGGTGCGGGGACTCAAGCGGGGCGACTACGATGTGCTGATCAACGCCTGGTACAGTCCCGAGCGCGCCGAATACGGGTACTACTCCCGGCCTTATCTGTTCAATCGCATCCGTCTATTGCAGCGCAAGGGCGACAACATCCATTTCGAACGCCTGGCCGATCTTTACCCGCACAGCATTGCGGTGGTCAGGGGGTATGCCTATTCCAGGGAGTTCGACAACGACCGGCATTTGCGCAAGGTCGGCGTCGGCAGCTTCGAGATCGCTGCGCGTATGCTGCATGCCGGGCGGGTGCCCCTGGCGCTGGAGGACGAACTGGTGGCGCGCTACCACCTGGGTCGAGAGCTGAGTTCGATGCGCGACGAGCTGGAGTTCCTGCCCCTGCCGCTGAGTGAAAACGGGCTTTATGTCCTGATCAGCCGCAGCCGTAGCGACCACGGCGAGATCGCCAGCCGCTTCGACCAGGCGATCCAGGCCATGAAGGACGATGGCAGCTACGCCGCCACGCTGCAGCGGCACAGTCCCTGATCAGACCACGACCGTACGTGCGCGGCCCTGCTGCTTGGCCCGATACAGGCGGATGTCGGCTTCATGCAGCAGGCTTTCCAGGTCTTCCGGTTCGCCCTGATAGAGTCCGGCGCTGAACGACAGCGGCGGGGCGCCTACCGTGTAGTGCAGCCCGGCGCACTGGCGACGCAATCTCTCCAATGCCTGAGCGACGTGCTCTGCGCCATGCAGGGTGAGCAGGGCGAATTCCTCGCCGCCCAGGCGGCCGAGCAGCATGTCGGGGAAGGCATTGCTCATTGCCCGGGCGAACACCACCAGGGCGCTGTCGCCGCTGGCATGGCCGAAGCCATCGTTGATCTGCTTGAAGTGATCGAGGTCGAGCATCGCCACGCTGACTTCGCGGCTTTCCCGTTGCGCCTGCTGCAGCATCTGCAGGCCCTGTTCGTAGAAGGCGCGGCGGTTGTTCAGGCCGGTTAGGGCGTCGAACTGCGCCGCCTTCTTCAGCGCGCGCAACAGGTCGCGGCGCTCCAGGGTGGACATCACCCGGCAGTTCAACTCTTCCGGGCAGAACGGCTTGCGCAGGAAATCGTCGGCACCGTGCTTGATGAACTGGGCGCTGAGCGAGCCCTTGGGGTCGGCGGAAACGCCGATGATGATCAGGTCATTGAGG
Source organism: Pseudomonas sp. UBA6323 (assembly GCF_002439135.1). NCBI lineage: Bacteria > Pseudomonadati > Pseudomonadota > Gammaproteobacteria > Pseudomonadales > Pseudomonadaceae > Pseudomonas > Pseudomonas sp. UBA6323. The sequence continues at coordinate 73,069 of NZ_DJSX01000015.1, forward strand.
CGCAGCTTCTGTCTTAGCAGCTTGACCAGCTCGAAGCCGCTGACGCCGGGCATGGCATGGTCGAGCACCAGCAGGTCGAGGTCGGGGTGCTCGTTCAACTGGCGCAGGGTTTCCTTGCCATCGCTGGCTTCGATGAGCTGATAGTGATGCGGTTCGAGAATATGGCGGATGTAATGACGCTGCGCCGCGGAGTCGTCGGCGATGAGAATCTTGATATGGCTGTTCTGATCGAGCCGGTGCAGCAGGCGGAAGGCGTACTCGTAGGAGTGCTGGCTTTCCTTGAGCACGTAGTCGACCACGCCTTTCATCAGCAGATCGTCGCGCCGCTGCTCGTTGTAGCTGCCACTGAGCACGATGCACGGCAGCTGATAGCGCATCACCAGATCGACGCTTTCGCCGTCCGGTGCGTCCGGCAGGTGCAGGTCGACGATGGCAGCGAAGAACAGCGAAGCGGAGGTCTCCAGCATCACCTCGGCCTCAGCCAGCGAGGCGCAGAAGATCGGCTCCAGATCGGTTTCCTGGCGGAACAGATGCTCGAGGATCTTCAGGACCAGCGGGCTGTCTTCGATGACCAGAATATTGCGCATGGGTAACTCCGGCCCAGGCCGTTTGATCCTTTATATCAGCCCCGGAAGTCGTGCGCGATCTTGCGAGGCAGAGCGAGTGCGCTCGATCACGAGCAACTTCTTATAACAGACGTACGCGCAGCGTTCTGCCCTTGATCTTGCCTTCGCTCAGGCGTTTCAGAGCCTGGCGCGCCACGTCACGCTGCACGGCAACCAGGGCCTGGTAATCGAACAGGGCGATCTTGCCGACCTGATCGCCCGGGATGCCGGCATCGCCGGTCAGGGCCCCGAGAATGTCGCCGGGGCGCAGTTTCTCCTTGCGTCCGGCACCGATGCACAGCGTATGCATCGGCGGCAGCAGCGGTTCGCCAGCAGACTTGGCGGCAGGCAGCGGATACCAGGCCAGCTCCTTGCCCTGCAGGGTTTCGATGGCCTGGGCTCGACCGGCTTCGGCTGGCGCCACCAGGCTGAGCGCCAGGCCTTTGTCACCGGCGCGTCCGCTACGGCCGATGCGGTGAATATGCACTTCGGCATCGCGCGACAGCTCGACGTTGATCACCATCTCCAGCCCGGCGATATCCAGGCCACGGGCAGCGACGTCGGTGGCCACCAGTACGCTCAGGCTGCGGTTGGCGAACAGGGCGAGAATCTGGTCGCGCTCGCGTTGCTCCAGATCGCCATGCAGCGCCGCGGCAGAAATCTTCTCGGCCTCCAGCTGCGCGGCCAGCTCGTCGCACTGCTGGCGCGTGGCGCAGAAGGCCACCACCGGCTGCTTGCGAAAATGCCGCAGCAGGGTGCTGACCGCCTGCATGCGCTGGCCGGGGGCGATTTCGTAGAAGCGTTGCTCGATCTGATCATCGTCGTGCAGCGCCTCGACTTCGACCCGCTCGGGCGTGCGCAGAAAGCGCGCGGCGAGTTGCTCGATGCCGGCTGGGTAGGTGGCGGAGAACAGCAGGGTCTGCCGGCGCGCCGGAGTCTGTTCGATGATCTCGCTAATGCTGTCGACGAAACCCATGTCGAGCATGCGGTCGGCCTCGTCGAGCACCAGGGTGTTGAGGCCGTCGACCTTCAGCGTGCCCTTGCGCAGGTGCTCTTGCACGCGCCCCGGTGTGCCGACGATGACGTGGGCACCATGCTCCAGCGAGCCGATCTGCGGGCCGAAGGGCACACCGCCACACAGGGTCAGTACCTTGATGTTGTCGGCGGCGCGCGCCAGACGGCGGATCTCCTTGGCGACCTGGTCGGCCAGCTCGCGTGTCGGGCACAGCACCAGCGCCTGGCAACCGAAGTAGCGCGGGTTGAGCGGGTGCAGCAGGCCGATGCCGAAGGCGGCGGTCTTGCCGCTGCCGGTCTTGGCCTGGGCGATCAGATCCCGGCCCTTGAGAATCAGCGGCAGGCTGGCGGCCTGGATCGGCGTCATCTCGGCATAGCCGATGGCGGCGAGGTTGGCCTGCATGGCGGCGGAAAGGGGCAGGCTGGCGAAGGCGTTGGCGGTCACGGCAGGAGCTCGGGCATGGAGAAACAGGCCGGCAGTGTAGCAGGCCCGCTCATTCGTCCGCTGAAACCTCGATGCTGCGCCCGCCTCGACCCTCTTTCGCGTCCAGTTGCAGAAAGATCGCAGCGGCCAGCATCGACAGCAGGCCGACGCACAGGTAGGTGGCCTGGAACGCCTGCAGCACGTGCTCGCTGCCGCCCAGCTCACGGCTGAAACCACTGAGCAGCGCCGCCGCCGAGGCGACGCCAAGGCCCATCGCCAGTTGCACCACCACCGACAGCAGGCTGTTGCCGCTGCTGGCGTCACGGTTGTCCAGGTCGATCAGGGTCACGGTGTTCATTGCGGTGAACTGCAGTGAGTTGCAGGCACCGATCAGGCTCAGCTGGATGATCAACTGCAGCGTCGAGGTGTCGCCGTCCACCAGCGCCAGGCTGGCGATCAGTGCACCGAGCAGCAGGGTGTTGCTGGTGAGGATGTTGCGGTAGCCGAGGCGTTCGATCAGCGGCCTGGCCAGCGGTTTGGCCGCCATCGCTGCCAGCGCCAGCGGGATCAGGCTCATGCCGGCCTGGGCGGGCGAATAGCCCATCGCCAGTTGCAGCAGCAGCGGTGTGAGAAAGGGCAGCGCACCGCTGCCGAGGCGGGCGAACAGGTTGCCGATGATGCCCACGGCGAAACTGCGGGTGTGAAACAGCCTGGGCGCGAACAAGGGGTGTTCGATGCGCCCGGCGCGCAGCCAGTAGGCGGCCAGGCAGGCCATGCCACCGAGCAACAGCAATACCACGCGCATGGTCGGCAGGTGCAGTTCGCCGAGACCTTCCAGGGCCACGGTGATCAGCAGCATGGCGGCGCCGAACAGCAGGAAACCGGCGGTATCGAAGCGGCTGCGTTCCGGCCCGCGCAGGTCGGGCATATGCCGCAGCGCCGCCCAGCAGCCGAGCAGCCCCACCGGCAGATTGATCAGGAAGATCCAGTGCCAGCTGGCCACTTCTACCAGCCAACCGCCAAGGCTCGGGCCGATCAGCGGGCCGAGCAGGCCGGGCAGGGTGATGAAACTCATGATCCGCACCAGCTCCGAGCGCGGATAGGCGCGCAGCACCACCAGGCGCCCGACCGGCATCATCAGCGCGCCGCCGAGGCCCTGGATGACCCGCGCACCAATCAGCATGCTCAGCGATTCCGATATCGCACAGAGCAGCGAGCCGAGGCTGAACAGGGCGATGGCACCGAAGAAGATGCGTCGCGTACCGAAGCGGTCGGCGATCCAGCCCGAGGCGGGGATCAGCAGGGCGACGGTGAGCATGTAGGCGATCACCACCGACTGCATGCGCAAGGGATTTTCGCCGAGATCGCTGGCCATGGCCGGTAGCGCAGTATTGAGAATGGTGCCGTCCAGCGTCTGCATGAAGAAGGCGATGGCGACTATCCATGGCAGCAGGCGGGCGGTGCGTGGGTCGAGTTGGCTGAGCGTGGGTTGCATGAGGCGTCCGGCAGTGAAGGGCGGCAGTGGCCGCTCCGCCATTATCGCGGGAAGTGCTCCCGTTCGACGGCGCTGGCACGAATAAATTCGATCCGACATGCAAGGCAGTTCGGCTCGGGCCCGCTAGGGTTGGGCGGCGATCAGTAGGAGCGGATTTATCCGCGATAGGGTATGGCTCCGGTGCTGGCGGATCGCGAATGAATTCGCTCCTACATGCGGGAGCGGCGGCTGGCAGTGCGTAGGGTTGGACGGCGATCGGTAGGAGCGGATTTATCCGCGATAGGGTGTGGCACCGATGCTACGAGGATCGCGAATGAATTCGCTCCTACAGGGTGGGGCTTGCGGGGGCGACCGTTCTGGTCGCCATGTCGGCGGGACTGGTCTAGGGTGTTACGAACGAAGGATCAGGAGGCAAAGGAATGCCGGACGATATCTACCCTCATGCGCGCAGCTTGCGCGTCGGCCGCTTTTCCGAGGCCGGGCGCAGCTACATGATTACCACCGTGACGGCCGGGCGCCGCCCGCTCTTCCTGGATTTCGTCACGTCCCGCCTGTTGATTCAGCAGATGCGCCATTGCGAGGCAGAGGGGCTGGCCCGTTCGTTGGCCTGGGTGGTTATGCCGGATCATCTGCATTGGCTGGTGACCCTAGATCACGGCGGATTGGCCCGCTTGGTCAAGCACCTGAAGGCGCGCAGTGCTCAGGCGATCAACCGCGAGCATGCCGTGCAGGGCCGGGTATGGCAGCCGGGCTATCACGACCGGGCGGTTCGCCAGGAGGACGACGTGCGCGCCCTGGCACGCTACATGGTGGCCAATCCGCTCAGGGCCGGATTGGCGCAACACGTGGCGGACTATCCGCATTGGGATGCAATCTGGCTGTAAGCACTGAGCGCGATTGAATATGTAGGAGCGAATTCATTCGCGATAGGGGCCGCAGGCCCCTCCGATGTTGGATGTCAGGCCGCCGAGGCCGCCCGCTGTGGTTGCCCGCGCACGGGTCGCTCGCCGGCGACGAAGTAGGGCGCGGTGCTGCGCGGCAGCGCCTGGCGCCCGCGAATCCGGTCGGCGATCTTCTCGGCCATCATGATGGTGGTGGCGTTGAGGTTGCCGGTGATGATCTCCGGCATGATCGAAGCATCCACCACACGCAGACCTTGCAAACCGTGCACGCGACCCTGGCCGTCGACCACCGACATGTCGTCCTCGCCCATTTTGCACGAGCACGAGGGGTGGAAGGCGGTTTCCGCATGTTCGCGGATAAAGGCGTCCAGTTCGGCATCGCTCTGGCAGTCGATGCCTGGGCTGATCTCACGGCCGCGGTACGGATCGAGTGCCGGCTGGCTCATGATCTCGCGGGTGATGCGGATGGCATCGCGGAACTCCTGCCAGTCCTGATCGGCGCTCATGTAATTGAACAGGATGCTTGGGTGTTGGCGCGGGTCCTTCGACTTGAGCTGGATACGCCCGCGGCTGGGCGAGCGCATGGAGCCGACGTGGGCCTGGAAGCCGTGCTCGTTCACCGCGTTGCTGCCGTTGTAGTTGATCGCCACCGGCAGGAAGTGAAACTGGATGTTGGGCCAGGCGAATTCGGGGCGGGTGCGGATGAAACCACCAGCCTCGAACTGATTGCTGGCGCCGATGCCGTGGCCGGTGAATAGCCACTGCGCGCCGATGCCCGGCTGGTTGAGCAGCTTGAGCGCCGGATACAGCGACACCGGCTGGGTGCAGGCGTACTGCAGGTACATCTCCAGGTGATCCTGCAGGTTCTCGCCGACGCCCGGCAGTTCGTGCACGACATCAATGTCCAGGCTGCGCAGCAGCTCGCCCGGGCCGACGCCGGAACGCTGCAGGATCTGCGGCGAGGCGATGGCCCCGGCACACAGCAGCACTTCGCGACGGGCACGGGCCACGGAGGCGTCATTGGCGTTGCCGATCAGGTAGCTGACGCCGCTGGCGCGCTTGCCGTCGAACAGGATGCGGTCGGTGGTGGCATGGGTGACGATGGTCAGGTTGGGCCGCCCCCGCGCCTGATCCAGATAGCCACGGGCGGTGCTGGCGCGACGACCTTCGGGGGTCACGGTGCGATCCATCGGACCAAAGCCTTCCTGCTGGTAGCCGTTGAGGTCGTCGGTACGCGGATAACCGGCCTGCACGCCGGCCTCGACCATGGCGTGGAACAACGGGTTGTTGCCGACCTTGGGCGTGGTCACGCTGACCGGGCCGTCGCCGCCGTGGTAGTCGTTGGGGCCGATGTCGCGGGTTTCCGCCTTGCGGAAGTAGGGCAGGCAGTCGTGGTAGGTCCAGTCTTCCAGGCCCTTGGCCTTGGCCCAGTTGTCGAAGTCCAGCGCGTTGCCGCGGATGTAGCACATGCCATTGATCAGCGACGAGCCGCCCAGGCCCTTGCCGCGTCCGCACTCCATGCGGCGGTTGTTCATGTGCGGCTCGGGGTCGGTCTCGTAGGCCCAGTTGTAGCGCCGGCCCTGCAGGGGGAAGGCCAGGGCGGCGGGCATCTGGGTGCGGAAATCGAGGCGGTAGTCGGGGCCGCCGGCTTCGAGCAGCAGCACGTTGACGTCTGCATCCTCGGTCAGGCGGGTGGCCAGAACATTACCGGCCGAGCCGGCGCCGATGATGATGTAGTCGAATTCCTGAGTCATGGCTCCTCCTGCTGCCCGGTTGCGATCCGGGAAAACGCGGTGACTATTCCCGGATTGCATCCAGGCTACGGGGGGACGTTTTTGTAGGAGCGGATTTATCCGCGAAAGGCATCGCGGATAAATCCGCTCCTACATGGCATGGCTGTCAGAACACCGAGGTGTAATCGCCCATTTCCAGCTGCACCGACTTGATGCGGGTGTAGTGGCCGAGGGTGACCAGGCCGTTCTCGCGGCCGACGCCGGACTGCTTGTAGCCGCCCACCGGCATCTCGGCTGGCGATTCGCCCCAGGTGTTGATCCAGCAGATACCGGCTTCCAGCTTGTGGATCACCCGGTGCGCACGGTTGAGGTCGCGGGTCACCACGCCAGCGGCCAGGCCGTAGTCGGTGTCGTTGGCGCGGCGGATCACTTCCTCTTCATCGTCGTAGATAAGGATGCTCATCACCGGGCCGAAGATTTCCTCGCGCACGATGGTCATGTCGTCCCGGCAATCGGTGAACACGGTCGGCGCAACGTAGGCGCCGTTGGCGTACTCGCCGTCGGTCACGCGCGCACCGCCGATCAGCAGGCGTGCGCCTTCGCTGCGGCCCTTGTCGATGTAGCCGAGCACGTTCTCCATGTGCGCGTAGCTGACCAGCGGGCCGAAGTTGGTGGCGTCATCCAGCGGATCGCCAAGGCGTATGCGCTTGACCCGGTCCAGAACCTTGGCCTCGAAGCGTGCCTGCAGCATGCGCGGCACGAACACGCGGGTGCCGTTGGTGCAGACCTGGCCGGAGCTGTAGAAGTTTGCCATCACCGCGATGTCGGCGGCGCGATCCAGATCGGCGTCCTCGAACACGATCAAGGGCGACTTGCCGCCCAGCTCCATGGTCACTTCCTTGAGGCTGGAACTGGAGGCGCTGGCCATCACCTTCTTGCCGGTGACGGTGCCGCCGGTGAAGGAGATTTTCTCGATGCCCGGATGCTCGGTCAGCCACTGGCCGACCTCGCGGCCGCTGCCGGTAAGCACGTTGAACACGCCGGCGGGCAGGCCGGCCTCGGTGTAAATCTCGGCCAGCTTCAGCGCGGTCAGCGAGGTGACCTCGCTGGGCTTGAAGATCATCGCGTTGCCTGCAGCCAGGGCCGGGGCGGATTTCCACAGGGCGATCTGGATCGGGTAGTTCCACGCGCCGATGCCGGCGACCACGCCCAGTGGCTCGCGACGGGTGTAGACGAAAGAGGTCTCGCGCAGCGGGATCTGCTCGCCTTCGATGGCCGGGATCAGGCCCGCGTAGTACTCCAGCACGTCGGCACCGGTAACGATATCGACGTAGCGGGTTTCGGAAAGCGGCTTGCCGGTGTCGAGGGTTTCCAGCTCGGCAAGCTCGTCGTTGCGCTCACGGAGAATATCCACCGCCTTGCGCAGAATGCGCGAGCGCTGCATGGCCGTCATCGCCGCCCATACCTTCTGCCCTTCGGCGGCGCTGGCCACGGCACGATCCACGTCCGCCTGGCTGGCGCGCTGCACCTTAGCCAGCACCTCACCGGTAGCCGGGTTGATGCTGTCGAAGGTTTCTCCACTGCTGGCGGCGACGTACTGGCCGCCGATGTAGAGCTGCTGTTCGGCGAAACGGGGCATGGGCTGTCCTCTGAACTCGGTCAATCTGCTTGGAGAACAGCCTATTTTATTTAAATTGAACGATCAATCAATAAAAACGACAAGGCGCAGCCAAACGCGACATACCAAGTGAGCAACCCACGCAGCCGTAGGGTGGGCTTTAGCCCACCAGGGTCAGGAAGGATCGAGCTTCTGAGGTCTCGCCGCCGGCAAACCCTAACGGGCCTTGGCCAGCTGCAGGTCGAGGTAGTCGTAGGCGATGCGGCGCGCCTGGTCGGTGTCGAAGGCTTCGCCGGAGAGCGCACCGCGCAGCCACAGGCCATCGATCAACGAAGCCAGGCCGCGAGCGGCAAGGCGCGCCTGGTCTTGCTCCAGGGCGCGATGGAACTGGCCGCAGAGGTTGGAATACAGGCGGTGGTCATTGACCCGCTGCAAGCGCTGCAGGGCCGGCTGGTGCATGCTGCTGGCCCAGAACGCCAGCCAGGTTTTCATCGCCGGGCCGCTGACCTGACTGTCGTCGAAGTTGCCATCGATCATCGCCTTCAGGTGCGCGCGCGGGCTGTCGTCGTCCAGCGCCTGGCGCCTCTGGGCGACGGCATCACGCAACGCCTGCATCAGGTGGCGCATGGTGGCTTCGAGCAGACCGTTCTTGTCCTTGAAGTAGTGGCTGATGATGCCGTTGGAAACACCGGCCAGGCGGGCGATATAGGCGATGCTGGCGTCGGCCATGCCGACCTGGTCTACGGCTTCCAGGGTGGCGGCGATCAGTTGCGAACGGCGAATGGGCTGCATGCCGACCTTGGGCATGGGGCTCTCCATGAGGGGCAAGGAGCCGAAGTCTAGGCAGTTTTTGACTGAGCGATCAATCAATGCGTGCTGCGGTGTCTGCAGTCAGCGGCCTGTAAGCAGAAGATGTGGCAGAAACAGGGCGGTGCTCAGGCCCAGCCCCTGCAACAGGTGGCTGAAGAAGAGCCTGGTAACGCTACGTGCGTCCCCGACGTACAGCACGCCAGTCAGCGTACGCTCGTTGCAACGAATGGAATACAGGGCGACCGTCAGGCAAATGAACATGCCAAACGCGCCGGCACCAATTCCCCAAAGGCCCCAGGAAGCTGGCGCAAGCCAGGCAGGAAGATAGGGCAGAAGCAGCAGCTTATAGCCCTCCGGCCGGTTGGTAACGGCCTGTATCCAGCGCTCCAGTTCGTTACGAGCCGGCCGCCTGTGAAGGTGTCGGAGCTTCTTGCTCATACCGCGTCGATCAAGGCTGTTGAGACTCCTCGGCGGCTTCCGAGGGCAGGGCGGTGCATTCGATCAGCGCGGCGACGTACAACAGTCCGACCGCCATGACGGTATACAGATCGAAACCGAACAGAAACTGGGTGATCAGTGCCGTAAGCAGCAGGACGGCGATGGCCAGCCCCGAGGTACCGGGCTTGCCGGCCGCCAGCAGAGCCGCCCCGAAGATGGCTGCGATCATCAGCCCGGCGCAGATGGCCAGATAGCGGTAGGTCTTTGCGTCCCAGATCAGGAAAATGTTGATCGAGCTGGTGTAGACGAACAGGAATGTCAGCAGGGTAAGACAGCCAATAGTGGCGAAGACGACGGCGGTACTTTTCATTGCGTTCTCGGTCTGTTCGTTTTCGGGGGGGCGAGAGTCTAGAGGGCATGCCGTCCATGTCCCAGTGGTGATGTCCGAAAACTTGAACTGACCCGGCAGAACGACAAAGCGGGCCGAAGCCCGCTTTATGGTGTTGCAGGTGCGTGGCTTACTTCAGCCAGCTGTCGACGCGATCCGGGTTCTTGGCGATCCAGTCCTTGGCAGCCTCATCCGGCTTGGCGCCTTCACGAATGGCAAGCATCACCGAACCGACTTCTTCGCCGCTCCAGGAGATCTTGCTGAGGAAGGCGGCAGCGTCGCCGGCCTTGCCCTTGAGCTGCGGGTTGGCCACGGTGTCGACGCGCTCGTCGTCGCCGAAGACCTTCTTCGGATCTTCGAGGAAGCGCAGTTTCCATTTGGCGAACATCCAGTGCGGAATCCAGCCGGTGACCACGATCGGCTTCTGCGCCTTCTCGGCACGGGTCAGGGCGGTGGCCATGGCCGGGCCGGAGCTTGGCATCAACTTGATGCTGTCCAGGTTGTATTCCTTGATGGCGTCCTCGGTGCGGCGCATCACGCCGGCACCGGCGTCGATACCGGTGATCTTGCCGTCGAAGTCCTTGGCGTATTTCTCCAGGTCTTCGATGGTCTTGGCCTGAACGTAGTCCGGCACGATCAGGCCGATCTTGGCGCCGGAATAATTGGTGCCGAGGATCTCGACCTTGTCCTTGAGCTTCTCGTAGTACTCGCCGTGGGTGGCTGGCAGCCAGGCGGAAAGGGTGGCGTCGAGGTCGCCGCGGGCGACGCCCTGCCACATGATGGCGGGTTCGACCGGTTTCAGCTCGACCGTGTAGCCGAGGCGGCTTTGCAGGATTTCACCTGCGACATGGGTAACGGCAACGCTGTCGTCCCAGCCGTTGACGTAGCCGATCTTCAGGGTGGGTTTGTCGGCGGCCAGGGCGCTGCCCATGCCGATGGCCAGGGCGGCGGCGCCGAGGCAGAGGTGTTTGAGTACGCGCATGTTATTAGTGCTCCGTCAGTTGAGAGCAAGGCTACAAACTTCTGTGCTCGGCCATGCTGCGTTGAAATCAGCCTCAAAATGCTCATGTACGGCTCGTACATTGCGCTTTCTCGGCCCATTTCGCCTTGCCTGGCCGTCGCTCGCTGGGTTTGTAACCCTCCTCTAGAGTGGCAGTTGCAAAGTGTTGACTGGCTCGTTCTCATTGCGGGCCTTGCGAACCGTGTTGCGTTGCAGATTGCCGGTTCGCGGGCAAAACCTCACCGTCGCGGCCAAATTGGCCGCTATCGTTCAGCGAGGAGGTTTCCAGGCCCGAACCGCGAGGTTCGAGCCCGAATCGAGTCGGGTGCGGTTACAGCCCGACGTGTTTCTTCACGGCAGCGACGCCGTCCTGGCCGTCGAAGGTGGTCACGCCGCTTAGCCACTGGTCGAGGATCGCCGGGTTGGCCTTGATCCACTCCTTGGCGACGTTCTGCGGGTTTTCCTTCTCGAGTACCTTTTCCATCAGCTGGCTTTCGATATCGACGGTGAACTGCAGGTTGTTCAGCAGTTTGCCGACGTTCTCGCAGCGCGCCTCGTAATCCGGCGGTACCACGGTGTAAACCTTGGCTGCGCCATAGTCGGGGCCGAACACGTCGTCACCACCGGACAGGTAGGTGATATCGTGCTGAGTGTTCATCGGGTGCGGCGCCCAGCCGAGGAAGACCACCGGCTCCTTCTTCTTGATGGCGCGCGACACCTGTACCAGCATGCCGGCTTCGCTGGACTCGACCATACGGAAGTCGCCCAGGTCGAACTGGTTGTTCTTGATCATGCCGTCGATCAGCAGGTTGCCGTCGTTACCCGGTTCGATGCCGTAGATCTTGCCGCCCAGCTGATCCTTGAACTTGGCGATGTCCTGGAAGCTCTTCAGGCCGGCTTCGGCGGCGTAGGTCGGTACGGCCAGGGTGTACTTGGCGCCTTCGAGGTTGGCCTTGGGCAACACCTTGACGCCGTCGCCCTTGAGGAACGGCTCGATCACCGAATCCATCGAGGGCGCCCAGTAGCCGAGGAATACATCGACCTGCCCGCTCTTCACGCCAGTGAATGCGATCGGTACCGACGCCATGACCTTGCGCGGCTGGTAGCCCAGGCCTTCGACCAGGGTCATGGCCACGCCGGTGGTGGCGGCGATGTCGGCCCAGCCGATCTCGGCGAAGCGCACCTGTTTGCAGCTCGCCGGCTCCGCGGCAATGGCGCCCTGCATCAATGCGCAGGACAGCAGGCCAATGGCGGCGGTGGTCTTGAACGATTTCATCTGCGGTTCCCTGTGAAGTGAAAAAGTAGTTATTGGCGCTGCAGTTTGCCGCTGAACCAGGCGAACACGCCGCGCTTGGCAGTCTGTTTGGTGCCGAAGCTTTCGGTGATGCGATCGAGGATGATCGCCAGCAACACCACGGCCATGCCGCTTTCGAAGCCTAGACCGATATCCAGGCGCTGGATACTCGCCAGCACGTCGTTACCCAGGCCGCCCGCACCGACCATCGAGGCGATGATCACCATCGACAGGGCCATCATGATGGTCTGGTTGACCCCGGCCATGATCGACGGCATGGCGTTGGGCAGTTGCACCTTGAACAGCAGCTGGCGGCTGGTGCAGCCGAACGACTGACCGGCCTCGACGATTTCCTTGTTCACCTGGCGAATACCCAGGCTGGTCAGGCGCACTGCCGGTGGCATGGCGAAGATCACCGTGGCGATGATGCCGGGCACGCGACCCAGGCCGAAGAGCATCGCCGCCGGGATCAGGTAGACGAACGCCGGCATGGTCTGCATGAAGTCGAGAATCGGCCGGATGATGGTCGCCACGCGCTCGCTGCGTGCGGCCCAGATACCCAGCGGGATGCCCAGCAGCAGGCTGATCAATGTCGAGGAGAAGGTCAGGCCGAGGGTGACCACGGTCTGCTCCCAGAAGCCGGTCAGGACGATGAGGATGAACGCCACCGCCGTGAAGATCGCGAAGCGCACGCCGATGCGCCACAGGCCGAGGCCGACGAAGATGGCGATGAGCAGCCAGGCCGGCGGCAGCATCAGCAGGTTCTCGATGCCCTCGGAGAAACCGCTGACCAGTTGGCCGATGCTGTCGAACACACCGCTGTAGTTGTCCAGCAGGTGCTGGACCACGTCGTTGACCCAGCTGCCCAGGTCCAGTTTCTTGTCACTCATTGGATTCCCCCTGCAGGCGGGTCAGCAGACGCCCCTTGCTGATGGCGCCGCAATAATGACCTTCGGCATCCACCACCGGGATCGGCCCTTCGTTGTCCACCAGACGGGTGATGACGTCTTCCAGTGGCATGTTTTCAGGAACCGGAACCACCTGCTTGAGCGCATCGGAATCCAGCGGCCGAGGCTCGTCGCCGTCGACCATCAGGGCGATCTTCTCGAGGCTGATGGAGCCCTGGAAGTTGTTCTGCTCGTCGACGATGAAGGCGTAGTGCTTGTCCAGCGCCTGCAGCTCCTTGCAGATCTTCGCCGCGTCCGGCGCCTTGCCGTTGTGCACGTAGGTCGGCACGCTGTCGGCCTTGAGCTGGCCGGCGGTGAGATAGCGGCTGGTGTCCACGGTGTCGAAGAAGTTGCGCACGTAGTCGTTGGCCGGCTTCTCGATCAGTTCCTGCGGGGTGCCGACCTGGACCAGCTTGCCGCCTTCCATGATGCCGATGCGGGTACCGATGCGCATGGCCTCTTCGATGTCGTGGGAGACGAAGATGATGGTGCGGCGGTGGGTTTTCTGCAGCTCCAGCAGCACGTCCTGCATCTCGCGGCGCTTGAGCGGGTCGAGGGCGGAGAAGGCCTCGTCCATGATGATCATCGACGGGTTCACCGCCAGGGCGCGGGCCAGGCCAACGCGTTGCTGCATGCCGCCGGAGAGCTCGTGCGGATACTTGCTGGCGAAGGGGGCGAGGCCGACCTGTTCGAGCACTTCCATCGCACGCTGCTCGCGCTCCTTGCGCCCGACGCCAGCGACTTCCAGGCCGAAGGCGGCATTGTCCAGCACGCTGCGTGAGGGCATCAGGGCGAAGGACTGGAAGACCATGCTCATGTCGCGACGGCGTAGTTCGATCAGCTGCGATTGCGGCAGCTTGGCCACGTTCTGGCCGTCGATGTAGACATCACCGGCGCTGGGTTCGACCAGGCGGTTGATCAGACGAATGAGGGTGGATTTGCCGGAGCCGGAAAGGCCCATGAGGACGAAGATCTCGCCCTCCTCGACGCTGAACGACACGTCGCTGACTCCGATTACCGCGCCTTTCTCGGCGAGGATCCTTTCCTTGCTCCAGCCTTCCTTGAGTAAGCCAATGGCTTCTTGTGGGTTTGAGCCGAAAACCTTGTACAGGTGTTCGACCACGATCTTTCCAGACTGCATGGGACATTTCCCCTTCAATCGGCATCCAGTGGGCGCTGGCACGGCTGGGTACGCATCATCGAAGCGTAGAACCGCAGTGACAGACCTCTGATATCTGTGGGTGTTTTCTGAAAGTCGAGGTTGGCGAACGTTTCGCTGCGCTGGCGGGAGCCTGAACTCGGGCACGTTCAGACGAAACGCAGACAGTTGTCATAGACCGTCGCGCCGTTGAATCGTGTAGATGAGTGATCGTTGCCTTGCCGTGCTGCAAACCGCTTTCCAAACCCTCTGGCAGTGTTTCGAAATCCAGTCCCTTGGGGGTTCATGCTCCGTCCTGGAACATGCGTACATCCGAAATTTCTTGTTGGGCCGGCGCCCGTGGTGGTGGGCCAGCGCTTATCTGTTCTTCGGTCCGGGGTTGTGGGGCCCCAGTCTGCCGCTCCTCTGAGGAGTCGGCAGCGACGTCATCGGCTGACTCAACGATATAGCCTTGGAGGCTGCGCAATTATCGGTTTGCGACTCTGACATGTTGGGCGACGACATGGCGCTGTCCGCTGCGTGTTTAGCGATTTTCCACATGCTATCGAGCTGGCGGTGTGGGATGAGTCCACGATTTTTAATCCCTCCCTTGGTGAGGTTTCGAATGAGTGGTGCGGCACACGCGTTAAAAACCTTAACAGACTTTTTTACCCTCAGGCCAACCCTGAAACCCGCGTGCGGCGCGGTTTCCCGCTCGCTGATCGGGCTGCAGGCGCCGTAGGACGGGGGCTGCGCTTGTGTTGAAAAAAATTGACAGCGGCGAGTTGAAAAAGATCATTTTGCGTCGAAAAGGTTCGTGCGCGGCCCGATGGTTACTGGCAGCCGATGCAATCATCAAAACAGGAGGGAAACGATCGCCTCGAGTTTTGTATGAACGAGCAAGATGCCGATTTTTTATCGTCTTGAACCGGATTTTTCCGGATTTTTTTATGCATTTCTCAGGGGCGTCTGCTTACGCCGACGAGCCAGCCGTTGACCAATTCGGGATTCTTGTCCAGCCACTGTTTGGCCACGCGCCGTCGGTTGGTATTGCCTTCGAGTACGCCACTCATCAACTGGTTTTCCGCTGCGATGGTGAAAACCATGTTGCGAAACAGCTGGGCCACGTTCGGGCATTCGTTGGCGAAGCCGCCGCGTGTGACGGTATTGACCTGCGCCGCGCCATAGTTGGGGCCGAAATACTGATCGCCACCGGAGAGGTAGAACATACGTAGCCGGTCGTTCATCGGGTGCGGCTCCCAACCGAGAAACACCGCGGAACGGCCCATCTGCTGGGCGCGCTCGACATGGTTGAGCATGCCCTTCTCGCTGCTTTCCACCAAGGTGAAATCACGCAGACCGAAGACGTTCTCACGAATCATGGTCTTGACCATTTCGTTGCCTTCGTTGCCAGGTTCGATGCCGTAGATCTGGCCACGCAGCTCGTCCTTGAAGCGATGGATATCGGCGAAGTCCTGCAGGCCGGCCTTATGCGCGGGTTCCAGTACGGCGAGGGTGTAGCGCACGCTGGGCAGGTTGGTTTGCAGCTTTTCTATGCGTCCGCTTTGCAGATGGGGCTCTGCCAATTGGCCTTGTGCCGGCATCCAGCTGCCGAGAAAGACATCGACGTTGCCGTCGGCGAGCGCCTGATAGGTCTCGGGCAGTGACAGCCGCTTTACCTGGGTGCGATAGCCGAGATCGGTCAGTACCAGGCGGGCGACGGCTGTGGTCATGGTGATATCGGTCCAGCCGACATCGGCGAGGGTGATCAGCTCACAGCGTTCGGCCTCGGCGGCCTGCAGGCCGGAGCCGTAGAACAGGCTGAATGCGATTAGCCAATGAGCGAGTTTGTTCATGGATCACACCTGCCTGTTCGAAAGAGAAATTGAGTTGCTGACTAGAAAGCAAATGGCGGGCCGCCTGCATGGTGAAAAACGACCTCCGCATACCCAGGATGGCCGCTTGCCATTCCTTACCTGTTACCTCTGCGGATGGGGTGGGAACGCAGCGGGCATCGAAAGAAATTGGCGATCGTTTACGGCGCCACTTTCCATCCGTGAATGTACGGATGCCGGGGTTGCGAATTGCCCATTTCAAGGCAAACCGCATTTGAGCCGGGCTGGGGCGAACGCAGTGTTTTTCGCCAGCTTTTGGTGCGTTCCAATCCAGTCTGGAACGACCGTCTCAGGGTGCTGTTACCGCCCATCCGTTACTCCCTATGAACCTCTGAGTGGGGGTTATCCTCGTAGTGCTACCGAAATGCACAGAGGCCCTTGAGAACGGCCCTCCTGGCTCATTTGCAGGTGCAGTGTCGAGCCTTGGAAAGCCCAGTTGGCGAGGGCATGATTTTTTATTGAAGGCTTGATCAATTTCGGCATGGGCTTTGCCTGATTTATATGACCAGCTGGTCTCGAATCAGCACATAACAAAACTACGGTCCGCCACTGTCGGGCCGACACCGTGCTTAGCGTGAGGGTTTCATCGATGTCGCAGTCCAGCCAAGGGGCGCAACCCCAGAACCGTGCCGTCCAGTCCATCGGCTTCCTGCTTTTGGATAATTTCACTCTGATTTCCCTTGCCTCGGCGGTGGAGCCCCTGCGCATGGCCAACCAGCTCTCCGGCAAGGAGCTGTATCGCTGGCACACGCTCACGCTCGATGGCCTGCCCGTCAGCGCCAGTGACGGCCTGCAGATCACCCCGGATGCCGCCATGCAGAACGCGCCGGCACTGGATGCGGTGATCGTCTGCGGTGGTGTGGACATCCAGCACAGCGTCAAGCGTGAGCATGTCAGCTGGCTGCAATTGCAGGCACGCCAGGGCCGTCAGGTTGGCGCCGTATGCACCGGCAGTTGGGCGCTGGCCAAGGCCGGGCTGCTCGATGGTTACGATTGCAGCGTGCACTGGGAGTGTCTCGCTTCGATGCAGGAAGCCTTCCCGCGCGCGGCCATCACCACCCGCCTGTTCTCCATCGACCGCAATCGCAACACCTCGTCCGGCGGCACCGCGCCGATGGACATGATGCTGCACCTGATCGGCCAGCAGCACGGGCGTGAACTGGCTGCGGGCATTTCCGAGATGTTCATCTACGAACGTATCCGCAACGAGCAGGATCATCAGCGCGTACCGCTCAAGCACATGCTCGGCAGCAATCAGCCGAAGCTGCAAGAGATCGTCGCCCTGATGGAGGCCAACCTGGAGGAGCCGATCGACCTCGATGAGCTGGCCTGTTTCGTCGACATTTCCCGTCGCCAGCTCGAGCGTCTGTTCCAGAAGTACCTGCACTGCTCGCCGTCGCGCTACTACCTCAAGTTGCGTCTGATTCGTGCGCGTCAGTTGCTCAAGCAGACCAGCATGTCGATCATCGAAGTGGCCTCGGTATGCGGCTTCGTTTCCACTCCGCACTTCTCCAAGTGCTACCGCGAATACTTCGGCATTCCGCCGCGCGACGAGCGTGCCGGCCAGCAGGGGCACAACCTGGTGGTGCTGCTGCCGATTCCCGAACAGCAGCAGATCAACTCCAGTGCGGTATTGGCGTTGAGTCGCGCCCAGGGCGAATCGACCTTCGCCAGTGTGCGGATCTGATACGAGACGCAATGAAAAACGGGGCGCCACTGGCGCCCCGTTTCGTTTTGAGTGGTGGTCTGTGTTGGCTGTTTGTGGTGGGCTGAAGCGGATCGCCGCCCGGCCCACCCGGCGCGGTGCATTGTAGTCGTTGTAGGGTGGGCTTCAGCCCACCGATCTAAGTCAGGCCTGCTTCGGTACCAGTGCCGGCAGCAGGTGCCGGCTGATGGCTTCGCGCACATTGGGCAGCAGCGTGGCGTTGCCGCCGAGCAACTCTTCCACCAGGCGGCGCAGGGCCACGGCACGCTCCGGGCTGAGGCCGCTGACGGCCAGCTCGCAGGATTGCTCCGGCGTGGCGCCCGAGGGAATGCTCAGCCCCAGTGCAACCAGGCGTTCGCGGAAATCTTCCTGGTCGATCAGGTCGGCGTGCATCATGGTCATGACTCCTTGTGGCAAAGCTGGTTTTAACAGCGTAGGCGAAGCGGCAATGCAGGCGGTTTTCCAACCGCCCGTTAGCGCAGGACGCCTTCTTCGATCAACAGCTTGAAGATAGCCTCCGCGCCGTCCTGTGGCGAGACATCCTTGAGCACCTGACCGCCGCCGCCACTGGCTTTGGCCGTCGCCGCCTTCATCCGTTCCGCACCGGTCTTGGCCTTGATCACCTTCAGGCGTTTTGGCCGCGGCTTGGCCGGCTGCAGGCTGGCCTCAGCCAGCAGCGGATCGTCGATCACGGTGACTTCGTGGGCTTCGACCTGGCCACGGCGAGCCGGGCCGAAGGCGCTCTGGCGTGCGACCGGGGCCGCATTATCGACGCTGGCAACACACGGCAGGCGTACCTTGAGGCGACGGCGCTGGCCACGTGGCAGGGCTTGCAGCACTTGGGCCACGCCGTTCTCGACCTTCTCCACTTCGGCCAGGCCGACCACCATCGGCCAGCCCAGACGTTCGGCCAGCAGGAACGGCAGCATGCCCGAGCCTTCGCCGGTTTCCGCCTGGCTGCCGGTGAGTACCAACTGCGTGCGACTGCCTTGCAGGTAGTCGACCAGCAGCGGCAGGGCGTCTGCGCCTTCCGGCTGTTCCAGCACGTCGAGCTGTTCCAGGCCCATGCCCAGGTAACCGCGCAAGGCTTCGGCCTGCGGGTCGCCGGCATGCAGCAATTGCAGATTCTGCCCGGCCAGGCGCAGGCCGAGTTCCACCGCGCGGGCGTCCTGCTCGGCGCGGCGTGCGCGAGCGGAGGTCGGGTGGGCGCCGACCGAGACCAGGGCGACGATATTCAGATCAGTCATTTGGGCAACCTCGAACAGTGGGAGCGGCTGGGCGGCACTCCGCTTTAGCCGCGATATGGCCATGCGCGCGATCTGTCGCGGCTGAAGCCCCTCCCACGAGAGAGTATTCGTGAGGATCAGGCCGCTTCACGCTTGCTCTCCTGGCGCCAGGCGGCGACACGCTCTATCAGCGCGCGAAGGATCGCCGCCGAGTCGCCGATCACCGAGAGATCGGCACGTTTGATCATGTCGCAGCCGGGATCCATGTTCACCGCCACCACCTTGTCGCAGGCGCCGATGCCTTGCAGGTGCTGGATGGCGCCGGAAATACCGACGGCCAGGTAGACGCGAGCGGTGACCCAGGTCCCCGTGGCACCGACCTGACGATCACGCGGCATGAAGCCATCGTCGACCGCCACGCGCGAGGCGCCTTCGGTGGCGCCAAGGGCGACGGCGGCCTGGTGGAACAGGTCCCAGTCCTTCACGCCGTTGCCGCCGGAAAGAATGAATTCGGACTCGGCCATGGGAATCTGTGCCGGGTCCACGGCAACCGGGCCCAGGTCCTCGATGCGCGGCAGGCTGTGGGCGACTTTCTCGGCCAGCTCCAGCGGACGGACTTCATGGCGGGTTTCGCTGACCGGCTCGGCGCATTCGGCGGCAGCAAGGACCAGGCGAGGCAGCGCGCGCTGGAGATCCTGCTGACCATTGCCAGCCCGGCCGATGGCCTGCTCGCCTGCGACCTGCCAAACACGGGTGGCAGGGCGCTCACCGAGCTTGGCGGCTAGGCGCCGGCCCAGTTCTCCGCCGCCGGTGCGGCTGTCTGGCAGCAGCCAGTGGCGTGGCGCCAGTTGGCTTTCCACAGCGCTCAGCGCCAGTACGCGGGCTTCCGGCGCGTAGCCGTCGAAGGTGTCGCCGACGATGCGCAGCAGACGGTCGACGCCGGCCGTGTCGAAGGCGCTTTCCTTGTCCTCGCCGAACACCACGGCCACTACAGCGCCACTGTCGCCGGCCAGTTTGCGGGCCAGGCCGAGCAGGTCCTTGTCATGGCTGGACAGACGGCCGCCGACCATGTCCGGCACCACGCAGATGTGGAAGGCCGGTTGCTCGATGACGTGCAGCGGCAGCTGGACCTCGACGCTGGCGCTGCTGCGTTTGCCGGCAGTGCCCTGCTGGGCACCGCTGCGGTCGATACGCTTGAGCCCGGCCGGACCGATGAACCCGGCAGCGATGGCGTGCGGGTTCTTGCGGATGATGCCGTTGGGGCCCATCCAGCTGGTTTCGGCCTTCTGCATCGACGCATGCAACGGGTGCAGGCGGTTGCGGGCGATCCACTCGGCGCGTGGGTCACGGCGGATGATGTCGCTCATTCCAAGGCCTCCAGGCTGTGTGTAGGGCGGGTACAACCCGCCGGGCAGATGCTGGCGGGTTGCACCCGCCCTACGTCGGTCGCGTTCACTGCACCTCCGCCAGTTCGCGTTTGGCGTTCGGTCGCTTGGCCGCCACCTCGGTAGCCTCGATCAACACTTCAGCCACCAGCTCGGCGATGTCCTTGATTTCCGGGCGTGGAGCGACCACGCCTTCGAGCATCGCGGTGCACTGTGGGCAACCGACGGCCACCAGCTCGGCGCCGGTTTCCTTGATGTCGACCATGCGCATGTCGGGGATACGTTGCTTGCCGGGGATGTCGGTGATCGGCGCGCCGCCACCGCCGCCGCAGCAGCGTGAACGGAAGCCTGAACGTTCCATCTCCTTGACCTCGATGCCGATGGCCTTGAGTACCGCGCGCGGCGCTTCGTACTCGCCGTTGTAACGGCCGAGGTAGCAGGGGTCGTGGTAGGTGACGCTGGCGGCCTTGCTCTGGCCGAGATTCAGCGAGCCCTTGCGCACCAGCTCTTCGATGAAGGTGCTGTGGTGCAGAACCTGGTAGTTGCCGCCGAGGGCGCCGTATTCGTTCTTCAGCACATGGAAGCTATGCGGGTCGCAGCTGACGATGCGCTTGAAGCGATACTTGCCAAGGGTGGCGATGTTGCGCTTGGCCAGGTTCTGGAAGGTCGCTTCGTCACCCAGGCGGCGCGCTACGTCGCCGCTGTCGCGCTCTTCCAGGCCGAGTACGGCGAAGTCGACGTCGGCAGCCTTGAGGATCTTCACGAAGGCCCTCAGCGTTCTTTGATTGCGCATATCGAAGGCGCCGTCACCGACCCAGAACAGCACGTCGGTCTCTTGCTTGTCGGCGAGCAGCGGCAGGTTCAGGTCGGCGGCCCAGTTCAGGCGACCGCCGGGATTGAAGCCGCCGGGGTTATCGGTGGCGATCAGGTTGTCCAGCACCTCGGCACCCTTGTTCGGGGTGGCGCCCTTTTCCAGAGTCAGGTGGCGGCGCATATCGACGATGGCATCGACGTGCTCGATCATCATCGGGCATTCCTCGACGCAGGCGCGGCAGGTGGTGCACGACCAGAGGGTCTCGGCATCCACCAGCGCCTTGCCCTGCAGCGACACGATCGGCTGATGCGGGCCGCCGCTGTGTTCGCCGAGCGGTTTGCCGGGGTAGGGCGAACCGGCGAATTTGGCGTCATTGCCACCGGCCAGGCCGATGACCATGTCCTGGATCAGCTTCTTCGGGTTCAGCGGCTGGCCGGCGGCGAAGGCCGGGCACATGGCTTCGCACTTGCCGCACTGCACGCAGGCGTCGAAGCCGAGCAGCTGGTTCCAAGTGAAGTCGGTGGGCTTTTCCACGCCCAGCGGGGCTTTCGGATTGTCCAGGTCGAGGGCTTTCAGGCCGGTCGAGCGACCGCCGCCGAAACGTTCGGCGCGGCGGTGCCAGGCCAGGTGCAGTGCGCCGGCGAAGGCGTGCTTCATCGGGCCGCCCCAGGTCATGCCGAAGAACAGCTCGGACACGCCCCAGGCCACGCCAACGGCGAGGATCGCCGCCAGCGCCCAGCCGCCAAAGTCCGCGGGCAGAATCCCGGCAACCGGCAGCGTGGCGATGAAGAAGCTGGCCGCGAACATCAGCAGGCTTTTCGGCAGGCGCATCCATGGGCCTTTCGACAGGCGCGAGGGCGGATCCAGACGACGCTTGGCGACGAACAGGGCGCCGACGAACATCAGCACCGTGGCGCCCAGCAAGGCGAAGCCGAGAATACGGTTATGCAAGCCGAAACCGTGCACGACGATGGCCAGCACGGCTGCGAGAACGAAGCCACCGGCGGTGGCCACGTGGGTCTTGGACATGTACTTGTCGCGCTCGACCACATGGTGCAGATCCACCAGGTAGCGGCGCGGCATCTTCAGTAGGCCGCCGATCCAGTCGACCTTGGCAGGACGACCGCGACGCCACATGAAGAAGCGCTTCAGCGCGCCCAGCACGGCAAGTGCCAGGGCCGCGAAGAGCAGGATGGGAAGAATGGTGTTCAGCATGAGAGCCCCCGAGGGGCAGCTACAAGCTTCAAGCTGCAAGCCTCAAGCTAAAGGCGACGGGCGCCCCTGCTTGCAGCTTGCGGCTTGCGGCTTGCGGCTGCTTAAAAGTCCTTGCACAGGCGCAGGGCGTCGTAGATCGCCGCGTGGGTGTTGCGCTGGGCCACGCAGTCGCCGATGCGGAACAGCAGATAGCCATCGCCCGGCTCGGACAGGCAAGGCTGCGGCTTGATCGCGAACAGCGCCTCCACGTCGATCTGACCCTTGTTGCGCGAACCCTGCTTGAGTGCGTAGTAGATGCTTTCGTCCGGACGGACGCCGTTCTCCACCACCACCTGGTCGACCACGCGCTCTTCCTTGGCGCCGGTGTATTCGTTCTCCAGCACGGCGACCAGCTTGTCGCCTTCGCGGTAGACCTTCTCCAGCATCAGGTCCCCGGTCATGATCACTTCTTTCGGGTACAGGCTGCGGTAGTAGGTCGGGAAGCTGGTACCACCGATGGCTACGCCCGGCTTGATATCGTCGGTGACGATCTCGACCTGCGCGCCCTTGTCGGCCAGGTAGTCGGCCACGGACATGCCGGTGAATTCGCAGATGGTGTCGTACACCAGCACGTTCTTGCCCGGTGCAACCTTGCCCGAGAGCACGTCCCAACTGCTCACCACCAGGCCTTCGTCAGCGCCCCAGTGTTCGTTCTGCTCGAGGAACGGATGGCCGCCGTTGGCCAGCACCACGATGTCTGGACGCAGGTCGAGGATGCTCGCCGCGTCAGCGCCGGTGCCCAGGCGCAGGTCGATGCCCAGACGCGCCAGCTCCAGCTGGTACCAGCGGGTAATCCCGGCGATCTGATCGCGCTGCGGAGCCTTGGAGGCCAGGGTGATCTGCCCGCCCAGTTGTTCCTGCTTCTCGAACAGGGTCACGTCATGGCCACGTTCGGCGGCCACGCGCGCGGCCTCCATACCGGCCGGGCCACCGCCGACGATCACCACCTTGCGCTTGGCGCCGGTGGTCTTCTCGATGATGTGTGGCACGCCCATGTATTCGCGGCTGGTCGCGGCGTTCTGGATGCACAGCACGTCCAGGCCCTGGTACTGGCGGTCGATGCAGTAGTTGGCGCCGACGCACTGCTTGATCTGGTCGATCTGGCCCATCTTGATCTTGGCGATCAGGTGCGGGTCGGCCATGTGCGCGCGGGTCATGCCGACCATGTCGACGTAGCCGCCTTCGAGAATGCGCGTGGCCTGGTTCGGGTCCTTGATGTTCTGCGCGTGCAGCACCGGCACCTTGACCACTTCCTTGATGCCGGCCGCCAGATGCAGGAAGGGCTCCGGCGGGAAGCTCATGTTGGGGATGACGTTGGCCAGGGTGTTGTGGGTGTCGCAGCCCGAGCCGACCACGCCGATGAAGTCGAGCATGCCGGTGGCGTCGTAGTACGCCGCGATCTGCTTCATGTCCTCATGGGACAGACCGTCCGGGTGGAATTCGTCACCGGTGATGCGCATGCCGACGCAGAAATCGTCGCCGACTTCCTTGCGCACGGCCTTGAGCACTTCCAGGCCGAACTTCATGCGGCCTGCGAGGGTGCCGCCCCATTCGTCGGTACGCTTGTTCACGCGCGGCGACCAGAACTGGTCGATCAGGTGCTGGTGCACGGCGGACAGCTCGACGCCGTCCAGGCCGCCCTCTTTGGCGCGACGTGCGGCTTGCGCGTAGTTGTCGATGATGCGCCAGATTTCCTCGATCTCGATGGTCTTGCAGGTGGCGCGGTGTACGGGTTCGCGGATACCGGACGGCGACATCAGGGTCGGCCAGTTGAAACCGTCCCAGCGCGAGCGACGCCCCATGTGGGTAATCTGGATCATGATCTTGGCGCCGTGCTTGTGCATGGCGTCAGCAAGATTCTGGAAGTGCGGAATGATGCGATCGGTGGACAGGTTGACCGAACTCCACCACTCCTGCGGGCTGTCGATGGCGACCACGGACGAACCGCCGCAAATGGCCAGGCCGATGCCGCCCTTGGCTTTCTCTTCGTAGTATTTGACGTAGCGCTCGGTGGTCATGCCGCCGTCGGTGGCGTAGACCTCGGCGTGCGCGGTGGAGAGCACGCGGTTGCGGATGGTCATTTTGCCGATCTGGATCGGCTGGAACATTGCTTCAAAAGCCATTGCGGCACCCTCACGGAAAGCGGCCTGGGGTCTCTGGTTGGAGGTGCTTCAGTGGCGTGAAGCCCTCCCTCCTGTCTTTATTGTTTAGAGCGGTTTGACGCGGAACAGACCGTGGTCATGGCCTTCCTGCGAGGCGCCATAGACCTGCTCGGCGACGGTACGGATGCTGCTGCCCTGAGCCTGCAGAATCTGATCCATGGCGCCGGCGAACCAGCCGGTGAACATGTAGTCGACCGGGCGCCCGCACTTCCCGTAGACGTAAACGAAGGCCGAGTGATCCAGGCGCACTTCGCAGGTACCGGCGTCGAGGTCGATCGACTCAATCTTGAACAGGCCCCAGCCACGCTGCGACAGGCGCTTCATGTAGTGCTCGAATACCGCTACGCCGGACAGGCCATGGCACTCGGCTTCCTTCTCGCACCAGTGCCAGGCGGACTTGTAGCCGGCCTTGTAGAGAATCTCGGCGTACTTCTCGGCGCCGAGCACTTCCTCGATGCCGATATGGTTGTTGACGAAGAAGTGCCGCGGTACGTAGAGCATCGGCAGGGCGTCGGTGGTCCATACGCCGGTTTCGTCGTCGACCAGGATGGGCATTTCAGGGGCGTGGGTGGCCATGTGTTCTAACTCCAGAATTCATTATCTTGCGTGTTTAAAAATGCGGGTGAATGCCTGTGAAGCCGTAGCGAGCACGCCGAGAGCAAGGAGACCCGCAGCGACAAGCGAGAGCAGTACGCATGTACGGCGAGCTTGTCGCGAGGACGCGACGCAGCTATCGGTGGGCGCAGTAGGCTCCGCAGGTATTCATCATTCGCCCCAGACGTCGGCCAGTACGCGCACCCAGTTCTCGCCCATGATCTTGCGCACCACACGCTCGGAATGGCCGCGTTTGAGCAGGGTTTCGGTAAGGTTGGGGAACTCGCCCACGGTGCGGATGCCCAGCGGGTTGATGATCTTGCCGAAGTTGGTCAGGCGACGGGCGTAGCCCTTGTCGTGGGTCAGGTACTCGAAGAATTCCTTGCCGTGGCCCTGGGTGAAGTCGGTGCCGATGCCGATGGCGTCTTCACCGACGATGTTCATCACGTACTCGATGGCTTCGGCGTAGTCGTCGATGGTCGAGTCGATGCCCTTGGCCAGGAACGGCGCGAACATGGTCACGCCGACGAAACCGCCATGGTCGGCGATGAACTTCAATTCCTCGTCGGACTTGTTGCGCGGGTGCTCTTTCAGGCCGGAAGGCAGGCAGTGGGAGTAGGTCACCGGCTTCTTCGATTCGAGGATGACTTCCTCGGAAGTCTTCGAGCCGACGTGCGACAGGTCGCACATGATGCCTACGCGGTTCATCTCGGCGACGATCTCGCGACCGAAGCCGGACAGGCCGCCGTCACGCTCGTAGCAGCCGGTGCCGATCAGGTTCTGGGTGTTGTAGCACATCTGCACGATGCCCACGCCAAGCTGCTTGAACACCTCGACGTAGCCGATCTGGTCTTCGAACGCATGGGCGTTCTGGAAGCCATAGATGATGCCAGTCTTGCCCAGCTCCTTGGCCTTGCGGATGTCGGCGGTGGTGCGTACCGGCATCACCAGATCGCTGTTCTCGCGAATCAGCTTGCTGCTGGCAGCGATGCTGTTGACGGTGGCCTGGAACCCTTCCCATACCGACACGGTGCAGTTGGCGGCGGTCAGGCCGCCCTTGCGCATGTCTTCGAACAGTTCGCGGTTCCACTTGGCGATGATCAGACCGTCGATGACGATGCTGTCGGCGTGCAATTCGGCTGGGCTCATCAGGCTTGTCCCCTAATACTGATGCGCCGAGACGGCTGTCGGCGCTTTGGGGAGAGCTTATCCCTGGGGGGCTGGCCGACCCGGTACAAAAACGACTGGGGGTTTGCCGAAAGCGTCAAGCCGAGGTCGCGGACGGATATGTTCGCCCTGCGCACCTCGTCACCTGTAGGAGCGGCTTCAGCCGCGATGTCGCGACGGCAAGCTTCGCGGCTGAATCCGCTCCTACGGGCAGCTGTGCATTCAGTCCAGCCGCTCGCGGCGATCCTGGCTGGGGCTGGCGGCGAAGCGCCTGCGGTAGCAGCGCGAAAAGTAGGAAGCCGAGTCGAAGCCGCACGCCAGGCCCACCTCCAGCACGCTGAGGTCGCTCTGGCGCAGCAACTGGCGCGCCTTGTCCAGGCGCAGGTCGAGGTAGAAGGCCGATGGCGTGGTGTCCAGATGATGGCGAAACAGGCGTTCCAGCTGACGCACGCTGATGCCCACCTGCTCGGCCAGCGCCTCACTGGACAGTGGTTGCTCGCACTGGCGTTCCATCTCACCGATCACTCTGATCAGTTTCTTGTTGTGCAGGTCGTAGCGGCTGGCCACCTGCATGCGCTGGTGATCCAGGCGCGTGCGGATACGGCTGACCACGAACTGTTCCGAGACCTGCACCGCAAGCGTCTCGCCGTGTTCCTGGCCGATCAGCCCCAGCATCAGGTCCAGACTGCTTGTGCCGCCTGCGCTGGTGATGCGCTTGCCGTCGATCTCGAACAGCTCCTGAGTAACCAATAGCGCCGGGTAGCGTTCACGAAAGGCATCGATGGCTTCCCAATGCAGGGTCAGGCGCTGATGCTGGAACAGCCCGGCCTCGGCCAGTACGAAGCTGCCGGTATCGATGCCACCGAGCACCGCCAGCTCGGCGTCGCGCCGTTGCAGCCAGTGCGCCAGGTGGTGATCGTAGTGAGCCAGCGGCTCGAAACCGGCCACCACGAACAGCGCGCGGGTTGCCTCCGGCAGTTCCAGCGCACCGTCGACGTTCAGCGACATGCCGTTGCTCGCCTGCACGGCGTTACCGTCCTGGCTGAGCAGGCGCCAACGGTACAGCTCGCCGCGAAAGCGGTTAGCCACGCGCAACGGTTCGATGGCTGACATCAGGCCCATCATGGAAAAGTCGGGCAGCAGCAGGAAGCAGAAGGTCTGGGGCATGTAGGTGGCGAACAGGGTTGGTGGTAGCCCGGATGCAAGCCGGGGTGGATTTCCGCAGTGCATGCGGGCTCCGACGAAATCACAGCCTAGCAACCGAATAGCGTCCTGTGAAAAAAATAGTCGGTATGGGTCAATTAACGGTCGGCAGAGTGCGGGTAATACAGCGTGTCCCGGCGTAAGGTGTCTTCATCGGGCGACTACGAACCCGAGCACGGTGGGGGCCGTCATGGCCTCTAGAAAAACGAAATAAAACCGCTGTGACACGATAAGGAGCACCCAGATGAAAGGTCTTACCGCACTGGCCGCGTGCTGCACCCTGAGCCTGTTCAGTACCTCCCTGCTGGCCGATGACGCCAGCTGCAAGAATGTTCGCCTTGGCGCCGTCGGTTGGACCGACGTGGTCGCCACCACCGCCGTCGCCAGCGAGTTGCTGCAGGGGCTCGGCTACGACACCAAGCAGACCCAGGCTTCGCAACAGATCATCTTCGCCGGCATCCAGAAGGGGCAAATCGATGCCTTCCTCGGTTATTGGAAGCCGATTATGGACGACAACATCAAACCCTTCCTCGATGCCGGCGCGGTCAAGGTCGCAGCCGAACCGTCGCTGGATGACGCCGTGGCCGTGCTCGCCGTGCCCAGCTACACCGCCGACAAGGGCCTGAAAACCCTGGCCGATATCGCCAAGTTCAAGGATGAGCTGGACGGCAAGATCTACGGCATCGAGGCCGGCTCAGGCGCCAATACGGCGATCCAGAAGATGATCGACTCCAACCAGTTCGGCCTCGGCGGCTTCAAGCTGGTGGAGTCCAGCGAAGCCGGCATGCTCGCCGCCGTTGGCCGTGCCGTGCGCAATGAGAAACCCGTGGTGTTCTTTGGCTGGAAACCACACCCGATGAACCTGTCGATGCAGATCACCTATCTGACCGGCACCGAGGAAGTGTTCGGCCCCAACGATGGTGCCGCCACGGTTTCCACCGTTACCGCGCCGGACTACGCCGAGCGCTGCCCCAACGCCAATCGGCTGCTGACCAGCCTGCGCTTCACCAGCGCGCAGGAAGCCGAGCTGATGCAGCCGATCATGGATCGCAAGCAGCCTGCGCAGGTGGCGCGCGACTGGATCAAGGCCAATCCGCAGGTGGTCGAGGCCTGGCTCGATGGCGTCACCACCCTGGACGGCAAGCCCGCCAGCGCGGCGCTGGTCGCCGGCAACTGATACACGAGCGCCGGTTCGACCGGCGCTGCCCCCCCTCTTTGCACAACGCCTGCGGCAATGCCGTCGGCTTCCGTTCGCCCCCGGAAAGGACAGTCGAAAATGAACTACGAGGTTATCGTCACCTGCGCGGTGACCGGCGCTGGCGACACCGTCGGCAAGCACCCGGCGATCCCGGTCACGCCCAAGGAAATCGCGGCGGCTGCCATCGAGGCGGCCAAGGCCGGCGCCACCGTCGCCCACTGTCATGTGCGTGATCCGCAGACCGGCAAGCCGAGTCGCGATGTGGCGCTGTACCGCGAGGTGGTCGAGCGCATCCGCGAGAGCGACACCGACGTGATCATCAACCTCACCGCCGGCATGGGCGGCGACCTGGAAATCGGTCGCGGCGAGCAGCCGTTGGAATTCGGCGTCGGCACCGACCTGGTCGGGCCGATCACCCGCCTGGCGCATGTCGAGGAACTGCTGCCGGAAATCTGCACGCTGGACTGCGGCACGCTGAATTTCGGTGACGGCGACTTCATCTACGTCTCTACCCCGGCGCAACTGCGCGCTGGGGCCAAGCGCATCACCGAGCTAGGCGTGAAGGCCGAGCTGGAAGTTTTCGACACCGGCCACCTGTGGTTCGCCAAACAGATGATCAAGGAAGGCTTGCTGGACGATCCGCTGATCCAGCTTTGCCTGGGCATCCCCTGGGGCGCGCCGGCCGACACCACGACCATGAAGGCCATGGCCGACAACCTGCCGCCTGGCATCACCTGGGCCGGCTTCGGCATCGGCCGCATGCAGATGCCCATGGTCGCCCAGGCCATGCTGCTCGGCGGTCACGTGCGGGTCGGCTTGGAGGACAACATCTGGCTGGATCGCGGCGTGCACGCCAGCAACGGCCAACTGGTCGAACGTGCCATCGAGATCATCGAACGCCTCGGCGGCCGCGCCCTGACCCCGGCCGAAGGGCGGGAGAAGATGAAGCTTACGCGTCGCTAGCGATTTTCTCCCCTCTCCCGCTTGCGGGAGAGGGGCCGGGGAAGAGGGCGCTGTTCGACACGTTTTCTGCTAATCATTTCTCTATGCAGATCCCGGATTTCATCCGGGCTACCGGAGTTCAACCATGACCTTCGTTACCGATATCAAGACTTTCGCCGCACTCGGCACCGGGGTGATCGGCGCCGGCTGGATCGCCCGTGCCCTGGCCCATGGCCTCGACGTGATCGCCTGGGACCCTGCGCCCGGCGCCGAGGCTGCGCTGCGCACGCGCCTGGCCAACGCCTGGCCGGCGCTGGAGAAAAAGGGTCTGGCGGCAGGTGCCTCGCTGGAGCGCCTTCGCTTCGTGAGCACCATCGAAGACTGCGTACGCGATGCCGACTTCATCCAGGAGAGCGCCCCCGAGCGCCTCGAACTCAAGTGCGAACTGCACGCGAAGATCAGCGCCGCCGCGCGTCCGGATGTGTTGATTGGCTCCAGCACCTCGGGTCTGCTGCCCAGCGAGTTCTACGAAGGTGCCACGCACCCTGAGCGTTGCGTGGTCGGCCATCCGTTCAATCCCGTGTACCTGCTACCGCTGGTGGAGGTGGTGGGCGGGGTGAAGACCGCGCCCGAGGCGGTGAAGGCCGCCATGCAGGTCTATGAATCTCTGGGCATGCGCCCCTTGCACGTGCGCAAGGAGGTGCCGGGTTTTATCGCCGACCGCCTGCTCGAAGCGCTATGGCGCGAGGCGCTGCATCTGGTCAACGACGGCGTGGCGACCACCGGCGAGATCGACGATGCGATCCGTTTCGGTGCCGGCTTGCGCTGGTCGTTCATGGGCAGCTTCCTGACCTACACCCTGGCCGGCGGCCCGGCCGGCATGCGCCATTTCATGGCCCAGTTCGGCCCGGCCTTGAAACTGCCCTGGACCTATCTGCAGGCACCCGAGCTAACCGAGGGGCTGATCGACGCCGTAGTCGAAGGCACCACTGAACAGCAGGGCGAACGCAGCCTGGATACCCTGGAGCGCTACCGCGACGACTGCCTGCTGGCGGTGCTGGAGGCGATCCGCCAGACCAAGGCCAAGCATGGCTTCGCGTTCGCCGACTGAGTGTCGAAGTTTTGAGGCTATCGAGCTGTTTGTGGGAGCGGACTTGTCCGCGAAAAAGACCTGGCACAGTGCCAAACCATTCGCGGACAAGTCCGCTCCCACAGGTCCGCTCCCACCAGTTCGAAACCGAGTTCCTCCGATACAGATCAAACTGCCCAGCGGGCCTGACCATGGGAGACAGTGCATGTCCCTTGTCACTTACCAAACCAGCATCCAGAACGACTGGGTCGACTACAACGGCCACCTGCGTGACGCCTTCTATCTGCTGATCTTCAGCCATGCCACCGATGCGCTGATGGACGTACTGGGCCAGGACGAAAGCGGCCGCGTGCGTACCGGGCATACGCTGTACACCCTGGAATGCCATCTCAACTTCCTGGCGGAAGTGAAGGAGGGCGAGCGGGTGGAAGTGCGCACGCAATTATTGGCGCATGACGCCAAACGCCTGCATATCCACCATGCGCTGTATCGACCTGGCGAGAACGCCAGCCTCGCGGAGAGCGAGCAGATGCTGATGAACATCGACAGCGCCGCCGGCCGCGCGGCGCCGTTCGACGCGCAAGTGGCCGACAAGGTCGCGCGACTGGCCAGCGAGCATCAGGGGCTGCCACAGCCGGCCTGCATTGGCCGGGTCATTGGCCTGCGCCGCGGTTCCTAGGATAGTCCGCGTCGCAACCCTTATTTCGGTTTGTATGCGCAATACCCCGGCCGCGGGCCGACCTTGGGGTGATGACGGCAGGTGTCCGGGCGCTTCTCGTAGACCGTGCACAGGCGCGTCTTGCGATCGAGGAACAGGCAGTCGTTGTTGGACATGCGCGTCAGGGTGAAGATGCCCGACTTCTGGTTGAAGCGTTCGACCACTCCATCCTTCTGCAGGCGCTTGGCGATGTTCTTCGGTGGCTCGCTGCGTTCGAACTCGTCCACCAGTTCCAGGCGGATCAGATCGTTCAGGCGCACTTCTACCGGCAGGGTGCAGCAGCTGGAGATGCAGCTGTGGCACATGTCGGCCGTATATTTGGCCCAGGTTTCCAGGCGGTCGATCTCGGCGGCGGCTATCAGGCGGGGCTTCATCATGGTTGGCTATCGTGCGGTCTGCGCCGCTGCTGTCACGGGGCGGCGATAATAGCGGGCGCGTGGCGTTTGTGAAGCACCGGCTGGCAGTTGGCTACTTTGCGTTGTGCCTGTGACCTGTGTGGCAGTCGTCTCTCTGTGGCTGGACGCTCGCTGCTCCTATACTGGCAGCCACCTCGGGCTACCGGCAGGGACGCGAGGACATTTCCACAGCGGTAGGACATAACGCATGCAATGGATCTTCATGCTGGTCGGTTTGGTGCTCGGCATGGGCGCCAGCGAATCGGCCACGGGCGCAATTCTTGGGGGCTTGATGGGCCTCAGTCTGGGCCAGGCGCTGCGCCTGCAAGGGCTGGAGTCGCGCAACGCGCAACTGGCCGCGCAGCTCAAGGACTTCGCCGAGCGCTTCGACCGCGGTACCCGCGCGATCCACGAACGCCTGGTCAAGGTGGAGCAGGGCGAGCGCAGCGAGCCGGAACCTTTCCCGGCCGCAGCACCTGCCGAAGCCGAAGCCCCGTCCGAGCCGGAGGTGCAGCCTGAGCCGGTCGTTGCCGAAGAGCCCGTGCCGGAGCTGGACTGGACGCTACCGGAGTTGGAGGCGCTCCCAGCCGAACAGCCTGCACCGCTTGCCGCACAGGTCATCCCCAAACCGCAGCCGGCTCCCCAGCAAAGCCCTTGGCGTGAACAGGCGCAGCGTGAACCGAATCTGATCGAGCGTGGCATTGCCGCCGCCAAGGCCTGGTTGTTTGGTGGCAACACCGTGCTGCGCATTGGCGTGGTGCTGCTGTTCCTCGGCCTGGCCTTCCTCCTGCGCTACGCCACTGAGGGCGTCGAGGTGCCGGTGGAGTTTCGTTACATGGGCGTTGTGGCGAGTGCCCTGGCCTTGCTGGGCCTGGGCTGGTGGTTGCGTCGGCGTAACCGCAACTACGCCCTGGTGCTGCAGGGCACCGGTATCGCTGTGCTGTACCTGACGGTGTTCGCCGCCATGCGCCTGCATCCGCTGCTCGACCCTGGCATGGCGCTGGGGCTGTTGGTCGCGGTCACACTGTTCTCGGCCATTCTTTCGGTGCAGCAGAATGCCCTTGGCCTGGCGGCTGCGGCGGCTCTGGGGGGCTTTGCCGCGCCGATCCTCACATCGACCGGCAGCGGCAGCCATGTCGCGCTGTTCTCCTATTTCGCCCTGCTCAATGCCGGCATCTTCGCCATCGCCTGGTTCAAGGCCTGGCGCCTGCTCAACCTGATCGGTTTCGTCGGCACCTTCGGTATCGGTTTCGCCTGGGGCCTGCGTTCCTACACGCCCGAGCTGTTGTGGAGCACCCAGCCCTTCCTGATCCTGTTCTTCCTGATGTACGTGGTCATCGGCCTGCTGTTCGCCCGCCGTACCCTGCGTGACGCGGCCGATGCGCCCGAGGCGCGTGACGAGCTGCTGCGCTGGTCGCTGCGCCGTGGCGACTATGTCGATGCCACCACGCTGTTCGGCCCGCCGCTGGTCGGCTTCGGCCTGCAGGTGGCGTTGGTGCGCCATATCGAGTTCGCTGCGTCGTTCAGCGCCCTTGGTCTTGGCTTGTTCTATCTGCTGCTGGCGCGCGTACTCAAGGCGCGTGCCGGCGAACGAGCGTTGCTGCTGGTGGAAACCTGCCTGGCGCTCGGCGTGGTATTCGCCAGCCTGGCCATCCCGCTGGGTCTGGATGCGCGCTGGACGAGCGCTGCCTGGGCGGTGGAAGGCGCCGGTATCTACTGGCTCGGCCTGCGCCAGGGCCGACCGCTGGCGCGTGCCTTCGCTCTGTTGTTGCAGGTGGGCGCGGCGTTGGCTTTTCTCAGTGGTCTGGATTTCGGCTACGACAGCCTGCTGGCCGGGTCGCCGCTGGGCGCGCTGATGCTCGGCGTGGCGCTGCTGTTCAGCTACTGGCAACTGCGCCAGGCGCCGCAACTCGCCAATGCCTGGGAGAACCGACTGCTGCCCTGGCTGGGCATTGCCGGTCTGGCGTTCCTCTATCTGATCGCACCGCTGCTGTTCGAGGCGCCCGGTACGGCGATTGCCTGGGCGCTGGCCGGGCTGGCGACCTTGTTCGTCGGGCTGCGTATTGCCGCGCCGAGCTTCGTCTACAGCGCCTTCGCCATCCAGTTGCTCGGTGGCCTGCTGTTCCTCAGTCAGATGGCGCTGGATTCTCTGTTTGGCGGCGGAGGTTTCAGCGCCGGATGGTTCGGCCTGCTGGCTGCGTCCATGGTCGGTTTCGGCCTGATTGCCGGCATGCTGCTGGCGGCGCGTGATCCGCACATCCGCGAGAACCGCCGGCTGCTCGGCGCACTGTCGGCGGTCATGCTGGTGGGTCTGGTGTTCATCAATCTGGCCGTGCTGTTCGTTCTGCCCTGGGTCGCAGCCGCGGCGGTATGGGGCGGTACGGGGCTACTGATTCTCTGGTTGGGGTTGTATCTGCAGCAGCGTGCGGCCTTCCTGTTCAGCCTGGTGCTGCAGGTATTCGCCGGCCTGGCCTTTCTTGCTGCGGGGCCGCTGTTGTTGGCGGGGATCAGTGGTGACGGTCTTTCGCCCTTGGCGCATACCGGCTTCTGGACGCCTGCCGCGCTGGGGCTGGCCGCGCAAATCGGTGCCTGGCGCCTGCATAGCCTGGCGCGCGGCGGTCGTGAGACGGGCATCGATGGCGTCAGCCTGCAGCGCCTGGGCCAGCTGCTGCTGGCCTGGGGCGCCGGTTGGTGGGCACTGGCTGTGAGCAGCGAAGTGCTGCGCTTCGTGCCGCCGGATCCGCAAGCCAGCGCGTTGCTGGTGCTGGTGGCACTGTCGGTGCTGATCTGGATGCTGCTGGCCTTGCGCACCGGTTGGCGCGAGCTGGCGGTACTGTGCAGCCTGCTGGCCCCGGTAGCCGGGTTGATCCTGATTCATGCCTGGCATCCGCTTTACCATCCGGCCGCGAACTTTGGCTGGCTGGGGTGGACTGCGGTGATCGCGGTGCATCTGCTGGCACTGCGGCGCCTGACCGATCTGCTGCCGAGCCAAGTGGCCAGTGTCGCCCATGTGCTTGGCTGCTGGCTGCTGATCGGCGTGCTGGCTTTGGAACTGCGTTACCTGCTGCTGAGCCTAGCCGATCATTACAATGCCTGGCGCTGGCTGGGCTGGGCGCTGCTGCCGACGGCCTATCTCTGGGTCATGGCGCAGGCGCGTCGCCTGCCCTGGCCGGTGGCCGGCTTCGAGCGCGAATACCGCCTGTGGGCAGCGGCGCCGCTGGCCGCGCTGATGCTCGTCTGGTTCTGGCTGGCCAACGCCAACAGTGCCGGCGACAGCGACCCGCTGCCCTATCTGCCGCTGTTCAACCCGCTGGAGCTGGGGCTGCTGTTGTGCCTGGGCGCGCTGGTCGTATGGGGGCGATTCGCCCTGCCGCGTTTCGGCCTGGAATCTGTGCGTGCACTGCAGATCACGCAGGGTGTGGCGGGACTGTCGCTGTTTGCCCTGCTGACGGTGATGGTGATGCGTACCGCTCATCACTGGGGCGGTGTCGCCTGGGACAGCCCGGCGCTGTTCGATTCGATGCTGGTGCAGGCCGGCTTGTCCATTGTCTGGACCCTGATTGCCCTGGCGCTGATGCTGTTCGGCCACCTGCGCGTGCGTCGCGAGCTGTGGCTGGTCGGCGCCGCGCTGATCGCTCTGGTGGTGGCCAAGCTGTTCTTCATCGAGCTGGGCAATCGTGGCGGGCTGGAGCGCATCGTGTCGTTCATCGGTGTCGGCGTGCTGCTCTTGGTCGTGGGCTATTTTGCCCCGCTACCGCCGCGCAAGAGCGATGAAACCCCTGCGAACAAGGAGTCGTTGTCGTGAGAATCATCGCCACCCTTCTGGCCCTCGGCCTGTCGCTGCTCTCCAGTGTACAAGCCGAAGAGCGCCCGCAGGATTATCGCCAGTTGCTGCCGCTGACGCTGGACGGGACCGGCCCCTGGTATCGGGTCGAGTTGCCGATGGCCGTGCACTACGCCGCTCGGCATGCCGATCTGCGTGACCTGCGCATCTTCAACGGTGCCGGTCAGGCTCAGGCCTATGCGTTGCTGCCAGGCCGGAGCGAGTCGCGCGACGAGGAACAGGAGCACGGGGTGCGTTGGTTCCCGTTGTATGCCGACGCGCAGCAGAACGATGCGCCGCGCCTGCGCGTGCAACGCAGCACTGACGGTACCTTGATCGAGTTGAGTGGTGACGAGCCGTCGCCCGCGCAGCGCCAGCTGCGTGGCTGGCTGCTCGACGCCAGCGCCATCGATGCGCCACTGGTGCGCCTCGATCTGAGCTGGAGTGGCGGCGAGGAGGGCTTTCAGCATTTCGCCATCGAGGCCAGCGACGACCTGCAGCAATGGCGCAGCTGGGGCGAGGGGCAGGTGGCGCGCCTGAGCTTCGCAGGCGACAGAATCGATCAGCGTCAGGTGGAACTGCCCGCTCGCTCGACACGCTACATCCGGCTGCTCTGGGACAGCCCGCGGCAGGCGCCGGAGCTGGACGCGGTGACGCTGCGCAGTCGCCGCCAGGCGAGCAGCCCGGCGCCGCTGGTCTGGTCCGAGCCGATGCAGGCGCAGGCCACGAACGATGGACATTACCAATGGCAATTGCCGCAAGCGCTGCCCCTCGAGCGTCTGCGCATCAACCTGGACGAGCCCAACGCCCTGGCCCCAGTCTCGTTCGAGGCGCGCGTGCTGGAGAAAGACCCCTGGCGGCCGCTTGCCAGTGGTGTGCTCTATCGGCTGCCACAGGATGGTCGCGAGGTGCGCCAGGATGAATTGGCCTTACCGGCCTGGCCGGTGCGCCATCTGCGCATGAAGATCGACGCGCGTGGCGGCGGCCTGGGCGATCAGGCACCGACCGCGGTCTTCGCTGTCCGCGCCACCCAGCTGGTGTTCCTGGCGCGCGGCGAGCCGCCCTACCGACTCGCGGTAGGAAAGGGCGATGTTACATCGGCCGCGCTTCCCGTCAGCACCCTGATCCCCGGATATTCGGATGAGCGTCTGGCTTCGCTGGCTGTAGCACAGGTCGATGTCGCTGCCGTGCAGTCGACTGAGGTGGATGTACCGATGACTGCGGCGATGGACTGGAAGCGTTGGGGACTTTGGGCTGTACTGTTGCTCGGCGTGGCATTGTTGGCTGCGATGGCGGCGAGCCTTCTGCGGCGCCCCGACAAAGGCTGAGTGCTATGGTCGGGAATGCATGTCATTACTGTTCAAGCCATGCTTTTGCAGTATCGTAAGCAGCGTTCACGGTTTCTTCGGTTGGGAAGTATCGCCGCGTTGTGAGTCGTGAGCAGTTTCGGGCGCCAGCGCCCTCTACTCTGGTCAGGAAGGCCCGCTTGCGTATCTCGACTCGCTTCATCGTTCCCTCCGTAAAAGGCTTTTGCCAACGGAGGCCCGGTTGATACAGGCCTGCATGGCGCCGGGCTGGTCACCGTCGCCCCCGGTTCTCGTCACCCTGCTGGTGTGCTTCGGCGTCATCCTGCTGGCGCACTGGATGACCCGCCAGCGCGATTTTCCAGGACGCGACAGCTTCATACTGCTGCACCTTTCCAGCCTCTGGTGGATGGCCTGCGCATCACTCGAACTGAGCGTGATGTCGGCAGAGTGCAAGATGTTCCTCTCCGGCCTCGCCTGGCTCGGCATCCTGTTCACGCCCACGTTCTGGGCGGTATTTCTCTGGCAGTACGTCAACAGCGTGCGCACACCGGTGCCGCGCGCCGGCGTGCTGGCGCTGAGCCTGATGCCCGTGCTGGTCTGGATCATTGCGCTGAGCAACCCCTGGCACGGCCTTTTCTACCTTGCCAGCACTGGCCCGATCGACGATAGCCCCGGGGCTCCGGTGCTTTATCGGCATGGTCCGCTGTTCTACGCCACCGCGGCTTATGTCTACCTGCTGATGGCGTTCTGCATGGGCGTGGTGGTGCGTGCAGCGGTGCTCAGCCACGGGCTGCATCGGCGACATTATCTGGGCTTCGTCCTAGTCACGGCAGCGCCCTGGACGGCCAACATCGCTTACGTGGTGTTCGGCTGGACGGTGTTTGGCGTCGACCCCACGCCGTTCTGCTTCGCCTTTACCCTGGTCGCCTTCGCCTGGCTGATTCACGGCGTGCGCCTGTTCGACCTGCTGCCGGTGGCGCGGCACCTGCTGCTCGAAGCGCTGATCGATCCGGTGCTGGTGGTCGACCCGCGCGGGCGGGTGATCGAGGCCAACCCGGCCGCACTCAAACTGGCCGGGCAGCAGCAGGGCTGGCAGGGTCAAGCGCTGGCCGACTGGCCGGTATTCGGCACCGACCTGCAGCGCTTGCTCGAACAGCACGAGGGCGAGGCGAGCGAGCAGATGCTCAGCCTGACCAGCGCCGCGCGCTACTACGAAGTGCGTGTGCGCGGGATCGAGCGCACGACGCGCAACGGCCCGGTTCTGCTTGGGCGCATGCTTTACGTGCGTGATGTCACGCAGCGCCATCTCGCCGAGCTCAAGCTGGCCGAGGCCCTGGCCGTCAGCGAGGAGCGCTTGCGCACCATTTCCGTTTTGCACGAGCAACTGCGTGAGCAGGCGTTGTGCGACCCGCTGACCGGACTCTACAACCGTCGCTATCTGGATGAGTTCTTCGACCGTGAACTGGCCAGGGCGCAGCGCGAAAATCTGCCATTGGCACTGGCGCTTATCGATCTCGACCATTTCAAGCAGCTCAACGACGAGTACGGTCACCTGGTCGGCGACGACGTGCTCAAGTCCGTGGCACAGCACCTCTTGGACAACCTGCGCAGCACCGACGCGGTATTCCGTATCGGTGGCGAGGAATTTCTGCTGATTCTGCCGGGGTTGAATGCGCAGGCTGCGCACGCTCGACTCGAATCGCTGCGCATGCAGCTGGCGAGCGTGGATCACCCGACGCGCATGGGTACGATGCCTGTGACCTTGTCCGCTGGCATTGCGGTATGGCCGGCCAATGGTGGACAACTCGATGCGCTGCTGCATGCGGCAGACATAGCACTGTATGCGGCCAAACGCGGCGGGAGGAATCGTATAGCTTTGGCTTCATAGAGTGAATATCGCAGCCAACTGGATGTTTTTCAGCGCAGGAGCCGCTACATTTTGTTGAGAAGTTCATTCCAACAACAATAAGGACTTGCCATGAAACGTCTGCTCAAACCGCTGGCGGCTGCTTGTTTGCTGGCTAGCGCCCATCCTCTTTACGCCGCCCCCTACAGCGCGTTGCACGTATTTGGTGACAGCCTCAGTGATGCAGGCTGGTTTACTGATGCTGATGGCCCAGCCGGTGCTACTACCCGTTTCACCAATCGAGTTGGCCCTACCTATCAGGACGGCAGTGGCGAAGCTTTCGGCCCGGTGGCGCCCATGCTGCTTGGCGATGCCCTTGGCTTGGGTGGAGCAGGCCTGGGGCCGGCGAATTCGGTTGAGGGTGGCAACAACTGGGCGGTTGGTGGCTATCGTACCGACGAGATCCTCAACACCATCAGCGGTCCAGGCGGGTACCTGGCCTCCAGCGGCGGGCGTGCCGATCCCAACGCGTTGTATTACCTCACCGGTGGTGGCAACGATTTTCTTCAGTTTCGTGTCATCGATACCGCCAGCGCTCAAGCGGCTGGCGGTAGGCTGGTCGACAGCGTCGAGGTTCTGCAGCAGGCAGGCGCGCGCTACATCATGGTGTGGCTGCTGCCGGATATCGGTCTGACACCGAATTTCTACGGTGGCGGACTGCAGGACTTCCTTTCCGGGCTGGGAAGCGACTTCAACCAGGAAGTGGTAAGTCAGTTGGCAACCATCAATGCCAATGTGATCCCGCTGAATATCCCGCTCAATCTTTCGGAAACACTGGCTGATCCCGGCCGTTACGGCCTGGTCGATGACCGTGACGCGGTAATCGGCAGCTGTTTCGATGACTGCACCAACCAACACCCGGTTTACGGGGTCAATGGCACCAATCCTGACCCGACCAAGCTACTGTTCAACGACAGCGTTCATCCGACGATCGCCGGGCAGCGTATCATTGCCGACTATGCCTACTCGCTTCTCGCGGCGCCTTGGGAGATCACGCTTCTGCCGGAAATGGCATTGGGTACGCTGCGTGGCCACCAGGACCAGTTGCGCGCTCAGTGGCTTGCCGACTGGGAAGCCTGGCAAGGGGTAGGGCAGTGGCGTGCCTTCATCAACACCGGCGGCCAGCGCCTGGATTACGATCTGCACGGTGGCGATGCCGATGGCAATGGCTACAGCCTCAACTTCGGAACCAGCTATCGAGTCAATGACGCCTGGCGCCTGGGCCTGGCTGCCGGGCTTTACCAGCAGAGCCTGGAAGCAGGCGCTGCAGATTCCGATTACGATCTGCGCAGCTACCTGGGCACTGCGTTCGCGCAGTATCAGCACAATCGCTGGTGGGGCGATTTGTCCGCCAGTATCGGTCGTCTCGACTACGACGACCTCAAGCGCAAGTTCGCTATCGGTCCTGCCACCAACTCGGAAAAGGGCGATACCGACGGTGATCTGTGGTCCTTCAGCGGCCGCTTCGGCTACGACATCGCTCAGCCTGGCAGCCAGTGGCACCTGAGCCCTTTCCTGAGCGCCGACTATGCGCGGATCGAAGTGGACGGCTATGCCGAGGATGGCCAACGCTCCACGGCCCTGAGCTACGGAGATCAGGTGCGCAAATCCAAGCGTCTCGGTGCCGGCCTGCAGGGGCTTTACGACCTCACGCCACAGACCCGTCTCTTCGCTGAGCTGGCGATGGAGCGGGAATATGAAGACGATCCAAGCGAAGTGCGCATGGCTCTTAACAGCCTGCCGGGGATCGGTTTCGAACTGCCTGGCTATCAACCGGACGACCGTATGTGGCGCGGCCATGTCGGTGTCAGCCATAACCTGGGGAACGGTTTGTCGCTACGCGGCAGCTATAGCTACCGGCATGCCGACGATGAAGCCCAGCATGGTTTGAATCTTTCCCTGTCACTGGAGCTCTAAGAGTCGTTCCGACGCCGGCGTAGTTCCTCTGAAGAGCGCTGGCAGCCGGTCCGAAGCGCGCTTCGTCATTTTCTCCTGCTCGTCGTGGCCTCAGGGAGGCGGCCATGGCGGGAACGGGTTAAACTGCGCGCGATTTTTCCCCTTTCCGGAGCCGTCCATGTCCCGCGTCACCCTGAGCCGCTACCTGATCGAGCAGACTCGCAGCCATAACACCCCGGCCGACCTGCGTTTCCTTATCGAAGTCGTAGCACGGGCCTGCAAGGCGATCAGCCACCAGGTTTCCAAGGGCGCCCTCGGCGGCGTACTGGGCAGCCTGGACAGCGAGAACGTACAGGGCGAGGTACAGAAGAAGCTCGACGTCATCTCCAACGAGATCCTGCTCGAAGCCAACGAATGGGGTGGCCACCTGGCCGGTATGGCGTCCGAGGAAATGGATAATGCCTACCAGATCCCCGGCAAGTATCCGAAAGGCGCCTACCTGCTGGTATTCGACCCGCTGGACGGCTCCAGCAACATCGACGTCAACGTTTCGGTCGGCACCATCTTCTCGGTGCTGCGTTGCCCCGAGCGCAACGGCGAGACCGGTGACCTGGGCGAGGAGGCTTTCCTCCAGCCGGGCACGCAGCAGGTTGCGGCCGGCTACGCCATCTACGGTCCGCAGACCATGCTGATGCTGACCCTTGGCGACGGCGTCAAGGGCTTCACCCTGGATCGCGAACTGGGCAGCTTCGTGCTCACCCACGACAACATCAAGGTGCCGGAGTCGACCAAGGAATTCGCCATCAACA
The DNA here is from genome assembly GCF_002439135.1 of Pseudomonas sp. UBA6323. Taxonomy (NCBI): domain Bacteria; kingdom Pseudomonadati; phylum Pseudomonadota; class Gammaproteobacteria; order Pseudomonadales; family Pseudomonadaceae; genus Pseudomonas; species Pseudomonas sp. UBA6323. The sequence continues at coordinate 114,364 of NZ_DJSX01000015.1, forward strand.
TGTNNGGCCGACGTGCATCGCATCCTTACCCGTGGCGGCGTGTTCATGTACCCGCGTGACGCTCGCGAGCCCGAGAAGCCGGGCAAGCTGCGCCTGATGTACGAAGCCAACCCGATGTCGATGATCATCGAACAGGCTGGCGGCGCTGCCACCGACGGTAGCCAGCGCATTCTCGATATCCAGCCCACCTCGCTGCACCAGCGCGTGCCGGTCTTCCTCGGCTCCAAGGAAGAAGTATTGCGCGTTACCGCCTATCACCGTAGCTGATGCACGCCTGGCAGCCGTTGCTCGACTGGTGGTTCGGTGCCGATCACGGCACCGCCACCGAAGTGGCAGCGGCGCGCCACGGTTTGTGGTTCGGCAAGCGTGACAGCCAGGATCGCGAGGCCGAGGTGCGTTTCGGCGCATTGGTCGAGCAGGCCCTTGCTGGCGAGCTGCAAGGCTGGGCGGATGACCCACAGGGCTGGCTGGCGCAACTGATTCTTCTCGATCAGTTGCCGCGCATGATCTTCCGCGATACGCCCCGGGCCTTCGCCGGTGACCGCCTAGCTCGCCCGCTGTTGCAAGCAGGGTTGGATCGCGATTGGGATCGCAGGCTGGCACCCATCCAGCGGGTGTTTGCCTATCTGGTGTTCGAGCATGCCGAAGACCTGCCCTTGCAGAACCGCGCCGTCGAGCTGTTCGCCAGCCTGGTGAACGAAGCCGCCGCCGGCGAGCAGACGTTATTCGCCGACTTCCTCGATTTCGCCGAGCGCCACCAGCGGATTATTGCCCGTTTCGGGCGCTTCCCTCATCGCAACGCGATTCTGGGGCGCGCCTGCACTGACGAAGAGCAGGCCTTCCTGCGGGAACCCGGCTCGCGTTTCTGAACTCCAATCGGGCAAGTCGTCGCCGGCTATGCCAAGCTTGCCGGCACCTTCCCATCTGGAGCTTTATCCATGTCGATGCGTATCGTCGCGTTGCTCGCATGCTGCCTGCTTGCCGCCTGCAGCAAGATCAATCAGGAAAACTACTCCAAGCTCGAAGCCGGCATGAGCAAGCAGGAAGTGGAAAGCCTGCTCGGTGCGCCGGCCGAGTGTGCCGGTGCGCTGGGGATGACCAGCTGTACGTGGGGCGACGACAAGGCTTATATCAGCGTCCAGTACGCCGGGAACAAAGTCATGCTGTTCTCCGGCAAGGGACTCAAGTAAACAGGAGCTTCCATGCGTTCGATCCTAATCGCCAGCGCCATTCTCGCCCTCGCCGGCTGTGCCAACTCCGGTACCGGCAGCATTCAGAAGCCGCCACCGCAGACCATGCAGGTCGACCTGCAGCGCTACCAGGGCACCTGGTACGAGCTGGCGCGCCTGCCGATGTTCTTCCAGCGCAACTGCGTGCAGTCCGAGGCGCATTACGGTCTGCGTGACGATGGCCGCATCGACGTGACCAACCGCTGTCGCGACAAGGATGGCGAGTGGATCGAGGCCAAGGGCGTCGCCGAGCCGCAGGTCGAAGGAAAGACCGACAAGCTCTGGGTCACCTTCGACAACTGGGCCAGCAAGCTGCTGCCGATCAAGGGCGACTACTGGGTGATCTACCACGACGAGGACTACCGCGTGGCGCTGGTCGGCCACCCAGAGCACAAGTACCTGTGGCTGCTGTCGCGCACTCCGGAAATCGACCAGGAAACCCGCAACAAGCTGCTCGACATCGCGCGCGAGCAGGGTTACGTGACCTCGGACCTGATCTGGCGCAAGGCCGACTGATATCCCTGTAGCCCGGATGCAATCCGGGGATGTTTTCCCGGACTGTCACGGATTGCATTCGGGCTACGCCTTCACTCCCAATCCAGGCGCGCGAGCTTCCATTCGCCGTCGTCGAGCCACCACTCCAGTTTCACCGCATAGTGCCGTGCGCTGTCGGGAATCAACCCTTCGGCGCCGCTCAGGCCCACCTGCGCCTCGGTGTAACCCTTGCTGCTGATGGCCTTGTCGATCCAGCTGTTCTTGCCCAGGGCGAGCACCTTGACGTTCTTGTGGCGCAGAAACAGCAGGGTCATGGTGCGCTTGGCCCATTCGCGATTGAGCTCTTGGCGAGCCAGGAAATCGCCATGCAGCTGGTCCATTACCGCACCGGTGCTCTTGGCTTCGATATTGTCCTGCAACTGCTGAACAGCGGCTTCCAGTGCAGCCTGCGGGTCGTCCCGGCCGCCGCAGCCGACGAGCAGGAGGGTTAGCGAGATAAACAGCGACCAGGATAGATGACGCATCGACATGCTGAACTTCCTTTTCATGGTTATGATGCCGGGCAGAGCGGACACGGCAGTTGTAGCCCAGCGAACAGGAGCCAACCATGCAGACTTTGTATCCGGAGATCAAACCCTACGCACGCCATGAGCTAGCGGTCGAGGCGCCGCACGTGCTGTACGTCGACGAGAGCGGCTCGGAGGACGGGTTGCCGGTGTTGTTCATTCATGGCGGTCCGGGCGCCGGCTGTGATTCTGCCAGCCGCCGCTATTTCGACCCTGCACTGTATCGCATTGTCACCTTCGACCAGCGCGGTTGTGGTCGCTCCATGCCGCACGCGAGCCTGGAGAACAACACCACCCAGGCGCTGATCGGTGATATCGAGCGTATTCGCGAGCACCTGGGGATCGACAGGTTCGTGCTGTTCGGCGGCTCCTGGGGTTCCACCCTGGCGCTGGCCTACGCGCAAGCGCATCCGCAGCGGGTGCTCGGGCTGATTCTGCGCGGCATCTTCCTGTGCCGGCCGCAGGAGTTCAGCTGGTTCTATCAGGAGGGCGCCAGCCGCCTGTTCCCCGATTACTGGGAAGACTATGTCGCGCCAATTCCGGCAGAGGAGCGCGGCGATCTGATGCAGGCCTTCTACAAGCGCCTGACCGGTGCCGACCAGATCGCCCAGATGCACGCGGCCAAGGCCTGGTCGACCTGGGAAGGGCGTACCGCCACGTTGCGCCCGAACACCCAGGTGGTCGAGCGCTTCAGCGAGGCGCATCGAGCGCTGTCCATTGCCCGTATCGAGTGCCACTACTTCGTCAATGATGCCTTTCTCGAACCGAACCAGTTGCTCCGCGACATGCCGAAAATCGCCCACCTGCCTGGCATCATCGTGCACGGCCGCTACGACGCCATCTGCCCGCTGGACAACGCCTGGGCGCTGCACCAGGCCTGGCCCAACAGCGAGCTGCAGATCATCCGTGACGCTGGCCACTCGGCGGCGGAGCCGGGTATCACCGATGCGCTGATCCGCGCCACCGAGCAGATGGCCCGCCGCCTGCTCGACCTGCCGCCGGAGGACGCATGAAGCTGCTGATCCAGCGCGTTACTGGCGCGCGGGTAGAGGTCGAAGGTGAAGTGGTGGGGAGCATCGATCAGGGCCTGTTGGCGCTGGTCGGTATCGAACCGCAGGACGATCAGGCCAGCCTCGCCCGCGCCCTGCACAAACTGCTGAACTACCGCGTATTCAGCGACGAGGCCGGCAAGATGAATCGCTCGCTGACGGACGTGCAGGGCGGTCTGCTGCTGGTCTCGCAATTCACCCTGGCCGCCGACACCAAGAGCGGCATGCGCCCCAGCTTTTCCAGCGCAGCGCCGCCTGCGCAGGGCGCTGCACTATTCGATGCCTTGGTCGAGATGGCCAAGGCCCAGCACCCTCAGGTCGGCACCGGACGTTTCGGCGCCAATATGCAGGTGCACCTGGTCAACGATGGGCCGGTAACCTTCCTGCTCGAGGTGTGAGCCTGGCGTTGAGGGACCTTCACAGCTTTCGCGGCTAAAGCCCCTCCCACAAGAGTGTGGATGCGCTGGCAAAAGCAGGCATGTCACCTCCCTGTGGGAGGGGCTTTAGCCGCGACTACCAATCAGCGCTGTGCATCGGGTGGACAACGCGAAGCTTGTCCACCGCCCGTAGGGTGCGTCGCGCGCTCCAGCGGTTCAAAGAACGCGATCAGAACAACCTAGCCAGCAATGCCGGCACTGCCGTCTCTACCCGCAGAATGCGCTCGCCCAACTGCACCGGCTGCAGGCCCGCGGCTTCACGCAGTAGCTCGACTTCGTAGGGAATCCAGCCACCTTCCGGACCGATGGCCAGGGTCACCGGCTGCTGCACCGCACGCGGGCAGGCCGGGTAGTCGCCCGGGTGGCCGATCAGACCCAGCGTGCCGGCTGCCAATGCCGGCAGGCGATCCTCGACGAAGGGCTTGAAGCGCTTCTCGATGCTTACCTCAGGCAGCACCGTATCCCGCGCTTGTTCCAGGCCGAGAATCAGCTGTTCGCGAATCGCCTCGGCCTCCAGGAATGGCGTCTGCCAGAAGCTCTTTTCCACGCGGTAGCTGTTGACCAGCACCAGGCGTGGCACGCCCATGGCGCTTACGGTTTGCAGCACACGCTTGAGCATCTTCGGGCGGGGCAGGGCGAAGACCAGGGTGAGCGGCAGCTTGGCTGGTGGCGGCTGATCAAGGCGAATCTGCAGCTCTGCATGTTCGGTGTCCAGTGCGAGCAGATGACCTTCGCCCATCATCCCGCCAAGGCGGCCGACGCGCAGACGATCACCCGCTTCGGCGCGATGCACTTCACGCAGATGCTTCAGGCGCCGGCCAGTGAGGCGAACTCGATCGACGCCGACGAAATCGGCGTCTTCCAGCAGCAGCAGATTCACGACAGTGGTGCGGGCGGCTGGTCTTCGGGCTTGGCGTCTTCCTCGGCCTGTTCCTCGTCGCGCTTGCGCTTGACCAGTGCGCCAGCCAGCAGGCCGCTTTCGAACAGCAGCCACATCGGCAAGGCCAGCAGCGTCTGCGAGAACACGTCCGGCGGCGTCAGCACCATGCCGATCACGAAGCAGCCGACGATCACGTAGGGGCGGCTCTTGCGCAAGGTTGCGACATCGACCAGTCCGACCCAGATCACCAGGAAGGTGGCGATGGGGATCTCGAAGGCCACACCGAAAGCGAAGAACAGCGTCAGGACGAAGTCCAGGTACTGGCCAATGTCGGTCATCATCGCCACCCCTTGCGGGGTCACGCTGGCGAAGAAGCCGAACATGATCGGGAACACCACGAAGTAGGCGAAGGCCATGCCGGCGTAGAACAGGAAGATGCTGGAGATCAGCAGCGGCACCGCGATGCGTCGCTCGTGGGTGTACAACCCCGGGGCGATGAAGCCCCAAGCCTGGTGCAGGATCACCGGCATGCCGAGGAACAGCGCGCACATCAGGGTCAGCTTGAACGGCGTGAGGAAGGGCGAGGCGACACCGGTGGCGATCATCGTCGCGCCTTCCGGCAGGTAGGCGCGCAGCGGCGCCGCGACCAGGGCGTAGATGTCCTGGGCGAAGTAGAACAGCCCGCCGAAGATCAGCAGGATGATCACCACGCAGCGCAACAGGCGTGTGCGCAGTTCGGTCAGGTGCGAGACCAGGGGCATTTCCTGGTCGGCGTCCGGCAGTTTGCTCATGGCTGGGGATTCTTGTCCTGGGCGACGGGCGGGGGCGTCTCGGCACTCTTGCTGGCCTCGCTACCCGGGTTGAGGCTGGTGGTGTCGAGGATGTCCTGCTTCATCGCCTTCATTTCCCGCTCCAGCTCGAGAATCCGCTCGTTGTGCAGCTGGCGGCGGATTTCGTCAGCGCCGATCTCGCGCTCCACCTCGGCCTTGATCGAATTGAAGCTGCGCTTGATCCGGCCGATCCACAGGCCGGTGGTGCGCACGGCGCCGGGCAGGCGCTCGGGGCCGAGCACCACCAGGGCCACCAGACCGACCAGCAGCAGTTCGGTAAAACCGATGTCGAACATGGCTTAGTCTTTCTTCGCCGGCTCTTCGACCTTGCGTGCCTGGGCGTCGATGGTCTGACCCTTGGGTTCTTCCACGGCTGGCTTGTCGGCCTCACCGTTGTCCATCGACTTGCGGAAGCCCTTGATCGCGTCACCCAGGTCCGAACCCAGGTTCTTCAGGCGCTTGGTGCCGAACAGCATGACCACGATGAGCAGGACGATCAGGAGTTGCCAGATGCTGATACCGCCGAATCCCATGATGAGTACTCCGTTGTAAAAGTTATTCGGATTGCGGTCGCGCGGCTTTTTCCGCGTGGCCGGAGAGGCCGAAACGGCGATCCAGTTCATCCAGCACGGCCTGCGGATGCTGGCCGAGGGCGGCAAGCATGACCAGGCTGTGGAACCACAGATCGGCGGTTTCGTAGATCAGGTCCTTGCAGTCACCGCTGGCGGCGGCGTCCTTGGCGGCGAGGATGGTTTCCACCGATTCCTCACCGACCTTTTCCAGAATCTTGTTCAGGCCCTTGTGATACAGGCTGGCGACATAGGAGCTGTCCGGCGCTGCGCCTTTGCGCGCTTCCAGTACTTCGGCCAGGCGGCTCAGGGTGTCACTCATGGCTGTGTCCTGCATAGATGGCGTGCGGATCTTTCAGCACGGCGTCGACGGTTTTCCAGCCGCCATTCTCGTAAACGCGATAGAAACAGCTCTCACGCCCGGTGTGGCAGGCGATGCCGCCCAGTTGCTCGACCATCAGCACGATGACGTCTGCGTCGCAGTCCAGGCGCAGCTCGTGCAGCTTCTGTACATGGCCGGATTCCTCGCCCTTGCGCCACAGCTTGCCGCGCGAGCGCGACCAGTAGATGGCGCGCTGTTCGCTGACGGTGAGGGCGAGGGATTCGCGGTTCATCCAGGCCATCATCAGGATGCGGCCGGTCTGGTGGTCCTGGGCGATGGCCGGCACCAGGCCGTCTTCGTTCCAGTGGATTTCGTCGAGCCAATCGTTCATCGGTGTTCCAAGTCTGCCGGGGCTGCCGGACTGTCAATTCGCCAAGTGTGCCAGCGCCGTGGCTAGCTGGCTATCGGCGCAGCACCAGATAGAGTCCGCCGCCGACCATCAGCCAGGCGGGCCAGGCGGCCAGCAGCGGTGCCAGGCCTTGAATGGTGCCGGCGCCGATCAGTGCGGCGCCGAGCAGACGCAGTGGCCAGTGATCATTGTCCGGACGTTGTTCTTCCCGTTGCTGCGAGCGTTGCAGGCGCTCCAGGGTGTCGCGGGCTATCTGCGACAGGTGCGGTACCTGCTCGGCCTGTTGCTGCAGGTTGCGCAGCAGGTGCAGCGGGCTGATGCGCTCGCGCATCCAGCGTTCGAGGTAGGGCTGGGCAGTGCTCCACAGATCCAGATCCGGATACAGCTGGCGGCCCAGACCTTCGATATTGAGCAAGGTCTTCTGCAAGAGAACGAGCTGTGGCTGCACTTCCATATTGAAGCGACGTGCGGTCTGGAACAGGCGCAGCAGTAACTGGCCGAAGGAAATGTCCTTCAGCGGCTTTTCGAAGATCGGCTCGCACACGGTGCGGATGGCGGCCTCGAATTCGTTGACCTTGGTTTCCGCCGGTACCCAGCCCGAGTCGATGTGCAGCTGCGCTACCTTGCGGTAGTCGCGCTTGAAGAAGGCCAGCAGGTTGCGCGCCAGATAATCCTGGTCCTCGTCGGTAAGGCTGCCGACGATGCCGCAGTCGATGGCGATGTACTGCGGGCTCCAGGGTGTGCGGGTGCTGACGAAGATGTTGCCGGGGTGCATGTCGGCGTGGAAGAAGCTGTCGCGGAACACCTGGGTGAAGAAGATCTCCACGCCGCGCTCGGCCAGCAGCTTCATGTCGGTGCGCTGGTCGGCCAGGGTGGCCAGGTCGGTCACCGGAATACCGTAGATGCGCTCCATCACCAGCACCTGGTGGCGGCACAGGTCCCAGTAAACCTGCGGCACGTAGAGCAGTGGCGAACCTTCGAAGTTGCGTCGCAGCTGGCTGGCGTTGGCCGCCTCGCGCAGCAGGTCGAGTTCGTCGTAGATGGTCTTCTCGTAGTCGCTGACCACCTCCACCGGGTGCAGGCGGCGGGCGTCGGCCGAGGCCTTCTCGGCTATGCGGGCGATCAGAAACAGCCAGGCCAGGTCCTGGCGGATCACCGGCTTGAGACCCGGGCGCACCACCTTGACCACCACTTCCTCGCCAGTCTTGAGCTGCGCGGCATGTACCTGGGCTACCGAGGCCGAGGCCAGCGGCTGGCTGTCGAATCGGGCGAACAGCTCGCTCACCGGCGCGCCGAGCTGGCGCTCGATCAGGGCGATGGCCTGATCCTCGGGGAACGGCGGTACTCGGTCCTGCAGATGCGTCAGCTCGTCGGCGATGTCCGGCGGCAGCAGATCGCGACGGGTGGACAGCAACTGGCCGAACTTGATGAAGATCGGCCCCAGGTCCTCCAGCGCCAGGCGCAGGCGCGCGCCGCGCGACAGCGCCAACGGCTTGCGAGGCAGCCAGCGCCAAGGCAGCAGGCAGGACAAGGTGCGCAGCCAGAACGGCAGCGGCAGCTCGAAGAGCATCTCGTCCAGTTGATAGCGGATCACTACGCGCTGGATGCGCAACAGACGGCGAACGGCAAGCAGCTTCATGCGTCGGGCTTATTGGCAGAAGTGAGGCGCTCGATGCGTGCTTCCAGGCGGTCGAGGGCGAGTTTGAGTTGGTCCAGTTCGGCGAAGCGCACATCGGCTTCGCGCTGTCCCACCAGGGTTCGGGATTCTTCGGCCAGGTAGTCAGCCAGGTCCTGCCTGAGGCTGGCGGCGCCGTTGCTGGCCAGATTCACCCGGCTGCGCAAATGGCCGGCGAGCAGGGTAGTGGTCACCGGGCCGAGCCAGCGCGAGAGTTCGTATTCCCAGTCCAGCTCCAGGTCCTGCAGGACGCCTGCCAGTTGCAGCAGCACGGCGCTGTCGCCATCGAGCGAGACTTCCGGGCGATGCAGGACGGCGGTCTTCTCGCGGCTCAGGGCCAGGCGCGCCAGGCTGGCAGCCGGTGCGGTGAGGGTGCAGTCGGCGGGCGCGTGCCATTGTGAGGCCAACTGCAGACCGTCGCCGCTGGGCAGGATGAACAGCTCCAGCGCCGGGCTTTGGCAATGCACGGCGATGACCTTGCCGCTGAGCGCCTGCAGGCGTGGCAAGGCAGTGCCATCGAGGCGCAGGACGCGATTGAGGCCCGTCTCGACGCCGGCCAGCAAACCCGTGATGAGCATTAAGGCTTGATGCCTCTGTGCAGAGCGACGATGCCGCCGGTCATGTTGTGGTAGGTGACGCGCTCGAAACCGGCGTCGACCATCATCGCCTTGAGGGTTTCCTGATCCGGGTGCATGCGGATCGACTCGGCGAGGTAGCGGTAGCTTTCCGAATCATTGGTGATCAGCTTGCCGGCCAGCGGCATGAAACTGAACGAGTAGGTGTCGTAGACCTTGGCCAGCAGCGGGTTGCCGGGCTTGGAGAATTCCAGCACCAGCAGGCGGCCACCGGGCTTGAGCACGCGCAGCATGGAGCGCAGGGCGTCTTCCTTGTGCGTTACGTTGCGCAGGCCGAAGGCGATGGTGACCACGTCGAAGTGGTTGTCCGGGAAGGGCAGCTTCTCGGCATCGGCCTGGACGAACTGCACGTTGCCGGCCACGCCCTTGTCCAGCAGGCGATCACGGCCGACCTTGAGCATCGAGTCGTTGATATCGGCCAGCACCACCTCGCCGGTGGGACCGACGATGCTGGCGAACTTGCGGGTCAGGTCACCGGTACCGCCGGCGATATCCAGCACGCGATTGCCCGTGCGTACGCCTGACAGCTCGATGGTGAAGCGCTTCCACAGGCGGTGCAGACCGCCGGACAGCACGTCGTTCATCAGGTCGTACTTGGCCGCCACCGAGTGAAAAACTTCGGCTACCTTCTCTGCCTTCTGGCTTTCCGGCACGTCCTGGAAACCGAAGTGGGTGGTGGGTTCCTGCTCCTGGGCCTTGCGTGGATCGCTCATGTCGCTCTCACCGGATAGAAAACCGCATCATTCTAAAGCTGCGGGCAGTCTTTGTCTTGCTCGGGTGCCCGGCCGCGCGGTGGGCTGGTAGAGTGATGTGACCTCATGCCGCAGCCTTGCGGCACGCTGCCAGTTCAAGGAGTTGCCATGTCCCGCATTCGTGTCGAACGATCTCATTCCCTCGGTCGCGAGGGCGCCCGCAAAAAGGCCGAGCGTCTGGCTGAACGCCTGGCCAGCGAGTACGACGTGCGCTATCGCTGGAACGGCGACACCCTGGAGTTCAAGCGTAGCGGCGCCGACGGCAGCATCACGGTCGGTGAAGATACCGTGCGTGTGGAGCTCAAGCTCGGGCTGCTGCTGTCGCCCATGGGCGGCATGATCCAGCGCGAGATTGAGCAGGTGCTGGACAAGTCGCTTGCTTGAACCTGTAGGAGCGAATTCATTCGCGAATGAATTCGCTCCTATAGGTCCGGGGACTCTTAGTATGTAATTTCTAATTTTTCTCCCTAGGGTGTACCCAAGCCTGCATTTCCGTGGGCGTTTCCGCTAACTGTAAAGCGCGTGAGGTGCACCATGTCGAAAGTCGCCGTGAAGAAAAAAGTCGAAGCCGTGGTCGAAGACAAGGCCGGTTTGTTCGACGACGTGAAGGGCTATGCCCGCAAGATCTACCTCGCTGGCCTAGGCGCTTATGCCAAGGCGGGTGTCGAGGGGGCTGAATACTTCAAGGAACTGGTCAAGGCCGGTGAAGGTGTCGAGAACAAAGGCAAGAAGCTGGTCGACGAACAGGTCGAGGCCGCCAACAGCCAGATCGAATCGGTCAGGCAGTCGGTCAATTCCAATGTCACCAGCGTTAAAGGCAAGGTCGAAGTTCGACTCGACAAGATCGAGAAGGCTTTCGATACTCGTGTGGCTTCCGCTCTGAACCGCATCGGCATTCCGTCCAAGCAGGACGTCGAAACACTCTCTGCTAAGCTGGATGAGCTGAGCGCGTTGCTCGAGCACGTCGCGCGTACCAAATAAGGAGATCAGGATGGCTGTTAAGAAGAAAACCGAGAAACAGACCAGCTCCTGGATCGGCGAGGTCGAGAAATACTCGCGCCAGATCTGGTTGGCAGGCTTGGGCGCTTATTCCAAGGTCAGCAAGGACGGCACCAAGCTGTTCGATACTCTGGTCAAGGACGGCGAGAAAGCCGAGAAGCAGGCCAAGAGCGAAGTCGACAAGCAGGTTGACGCGGTGAAGTCCGGCGTCGGCAGCAAGGTCGGTTCTGCCAAGTCCAAGGTCGATGAAGTCCGGGGCAAGGCGATCGGCAAGTGGGGCGAGTTGGAAGAGGCTTTCGACAAGCGTCTGAACAATGCCATCTCGCGTCTGGGCGTACCCAGCCGCAATGAGGTCAAGGCATTGAACGACAAGGTCGACAGCCTGACCAAGCAGCTGGAGAAAATCACCGGCGTGTCGGCCAAGTCGGTCGCCAAGCCAGCTGCCAAAGCAGCGCCCAAACCTGCTGCCAAGGCCGCTGCGAAACCTGCTGCGAAGCCGGCCGCCAAGCCGGCCGCCAAAGCTGCAGCCAAGCCAGCCGCGAAACCAGCCGCTCCGAAAGCTGCGGCTGCAAAACCGGCAGCCAAACCTGCGGCCAAGCCCGCGGCGAAGCCGGCAGCCAAGGCCGCAGCGAAACCCGCCGCCAAGCCAGCCGCTGCAGCAAAACCTGCGACCGCCGCCAAGCCGGCAGCTGCCAAGCCTGCGGCCAAACCGGCTGCCGCGAAGAAGCCGGCGGCGAAAAAGCCTGCCGCGCCCAAGGCGACTGCGGCGAAACCGGCAGCACCGACTCCGGCCCCGGCGACCGCTGCAACTCCGGCAGCTACACCGGCTCCGGCTGCCGCTCCGGCGACTCCCGCCGCCTCGTCCTGAGTTTTTCGGGATCGCAAACGCCCGGCCTAGTGCCGGGCGTTTTCATTTCAGGCTTCCAGATAACGCTCTGCCAACTGCTCGACCGTGCCGCGTGAAGGCGGGTTCAGGTGCGGTGCGACCAGCATCATGATCTGGTACACCACCAGGCGTACTTCTGCGTCCTGATCGAGGATGCGCTGGTAGTCGAGGGAGAACAGCAGGGTCAGGGTGATCTGCTCGACCAGTTGGCCAAGTGCCTGGGTACCGCTGTTCAGCTGTCCATCGGCCATCAGGCGGGCGAGCAGGGCGGCCAGGGTGCGTTTCAGCGCGTTCAGCCAGTGGCGAATGCCACGCGCCAGTTTCGGCAAGCGCCCGGCCAGGTTGGACATGTCCTGAAAGAGAAAGCGGTACTGCGACAGGCGCTCGACGATCAGGTGCAGAAACAGCCAGTAGTCTTCGACATCCAGTTCGGCCTCGGCAGGCGGGTCGAGCAGCGGCGCCATCTCGCTCTGGAAACGCTCGAACAGCTCCAGCACTAGCGGCTCCTTGCCGTGAAAGTGGTAGTACAGATTGCCCGGGCTGATCTCCAATTCGTTGGCGATCTCCAGGGTGGAGACGTTGGGCTCGCCGTGCTCGTTGAACAGCTGCAGGGCGGCTTGCAGAATGCGTTCGCGGGTTTTCATCCTTGGCTTCTTGTTCGACTGGGCGCGAAGAGCTGACGATAACCGGCCGCTACGTTGCCGGCCACCGCTTCAGCGGATATGCACGTAGGTGCCTGGTGCCGCCTCCATGGCCGGATGGTGTTGGTTGCCCAGCGCCATCAGGGTTTCCCGCTGCTCGCCGGAACGCGCCTGAATCCATTCCAGCCACTGCGGCCACCAACTGCCCGGCTGGTGCTGGGCATCGTGGTACCAGGCGCGCGGGTCGGAGGTGAGCTTGGCGTTCTCGTGGTAGTTGGCCTTGGGATTACCCGGCGGGTTGAGAATGCTCTGGATATGGCCGCTGTTGGAGAGGACGAAACGGCGGTTGCCGCCGAGCAGCAGGGTCGAGCGATAGACCGCGTCCCAGGGCGTGATGTGATCGTTGATACCGGCCACGCTGAAGCTGTCGACGTTGACCTTGGCCAGGTCGACCGGCGTACCGCAGACCTCCAGCCCTCCCGCACGGCTGAGCGGATTGTGCTTGAAGAAGTCGATCAGATCGCCATGCAAGGCGGCGGGCAGGCGAGTGTTGTCGTTGTTCCAGTAGAGGATGTCGAACGCCGGTGGCTGCTTGCCGAGCAGGTAGTTGTTGATCCAGTAGTTCCAGATCAGATCGTTTGGGCGCATCCAGGCGAACACGCGGGCCATGTCGCGCCCGTCCAGCACGCCATGTTGATAGGAGCGGCGTTTGGCCGACTCCAGGGTTTGTTCGTCGGCGAAGAGCATGGCCGGGCTGTCGATCTGGCTGTCGAGCAGGCTGACCATGTAGGTGGCGCTGGACACCTTGCGCAACTGCCGACGTGCCTGCAGGTGGCCTTGCAGGGCGGCGATGGTCAGGCCGCCGGCGCAGGCGCCGAGCAGGTTGACGTTCTTGCTGCCGGTGATGGCGCGGCAGGCGTCGACGGCTTCCTCGACCGCCTGCACATAGCTCGACAGGCCCCATTCACGATGTCGCGGGTCCGGGTTGCGCCAGCTGATCATGAAGGTCTGCAAGCCGTTCTTCAGCGCGTACTGGACGAAGCTCTTGTCGTTGGACAGGTCGAATATGTAGTACTTGTTGATCTGCGGCGGCACGATCAGCAGCGGGCGCAGGTACTGCTTCTCGCTCATCGGCTTGTACTGGATCAGCTCCAGCAGCTCGTTGCGAAACACCACGGCGCCTGGTGTGCAGGCCAGGTTTCGGCCCACCTCGAAGGCGTGCTTGCTGACCTGGCTGGGCAGGCCGTCGTTGTGCAGCAGGTCGTCGAGCAGGTGGCGCAGCCCCTTGAAGGCGCTGCTGCCACCGGTGTTGAACAGCTCCTTGAGCGCCTGCGGGTTGAGCGGGCTGTTGGACGGCGACATGGCGTCGCTCATCAGCGCGGCGAGAAAGCGCGCGCGGGCGCGATCATCGGCCGACAGGTCGCTGTCGTCGATCCACGCCGCCACTTGCTTCTGCCAGGCCAGGTAGGCCTGCAGGCTGCGTTTGTAGAAGGGGTTGTGGTGCCAGGTCGGGTCGGCGAAACGGGCGTCCAGTGGGTTGACCTTGTGCAGGGTATCGCCGAGCAGTACGCGGCCCAGCTGGCCGCCGAAGGCCAACAGGTGACGACCGCTGTGCATCGGGTTCTTCAAGCCCTGGGCGGCCAGCAGGCGCATGGTGGATAGCAGATCGCGGCCGCGCACGCCGACTACTGCGCTCTGGGCATTCATGAAGGTGGCAGGTGCCGGCAATGAAGCCGGGTTCGACTTGTCTCGCATGGGGCAACACTCCATCGTCAAACCGTCTAGAGACTTTCATGGCGCGGACTGCCTGACGCGCACCTCGTGCTTGTGCACGATGTGCAGCAAGCCCTGTACCAGGCGCGCGGGATATGCGTTCCAGAGCGCCGGGTGGCAAAGCGAAGGGGCCGTTATCGGCCCCTTTGTCGAGCATGCAGAACATTGCGCACCAGGCGGGTGCCGTCAATGCTGGCGTACTGGTGTGGGCTGCGGGTGCATCACCGCGCGATGCCGCTCCTCTTCGAGAAACTTCATGATGATCGGCGCCACCGCTTCGGCGCGGGTCACCAGAAACAGGTGGCCGTCGTCGATGATGTGCAGCTCCGAGTTGGGAATGCGCCAGGCCAGCAGGCGCATGTTGATCAATGGAATCAGCGGGTCGTCGTCGCCGGCCATGATCAGCGTGGGTTGGCGAATCTTGTGCAGCCAGTGGATGCTGGTCCAGCCGAGGCCGGCAAACAGCTGCCAGTAGTAACCCATCTTGCCGCCCGAGCGCACCTTGCTCGCGTGCGCCATGGCCAGCTTGGGATCGCGTCGGAAGGCGCCGCCATAGATGTCCGGAGCGATACGCACGCCGTAGGACGGTTGCACGTAACGCCGTGGACTCGCCATGCGCCAGAGCACCTTGGGCTTGCCCGGCACCATCACCGCACCGGCCGATGTGGCGGCAAGGATCAGCTTCTTGCAGCGCTCGGGATAGTCATGGGCGAACTGCTGGGCCAGGGCGCCGCCCCAGGACACCCCGATGGCGTTGACCTGGCCGTAGTCGAGGTAATCGAGCATGCGTGCCGCCAGCTTGGCCAGGCCCGGGAAGCGATAGGGCGTGGCCGGGGTCGATGAACCGCCGACGCCGGGTACGTCGAAGGCGATGATTTCCAGCTGCGGATCCAGGGCGGCGACGAAGGGCATCACCAGCTCGAGGTTGGCGCCGATGCCGTTGAAGATCAGCAGCGGCACCAACTGGCTGTTGCCGGGCCGCACCGCGGTGCGGATGGTCTGCCCATCGAGGTCGATGGTGCGAAATACGAATGGTTGCGGCATCGGCGCAGCCCCTGTGGAGTTGAGCGCTGGAGACGGCCTTCCGGGCTGCCTCCAGGATTACCAGGATGAACCTGGTTAGCCACGCCCTGGCTGGCGCGTGGCGTGCGGCACTTCCCGGTGCCGCGGCGGTTGAGTCTGACGATCAGCGTTCGTGTACATAGGTGCCCGGTGCGGCTTCGCCGGGCCGAAATTTCTTGTTGCCCAGCGTGGTGGGCGCTTTCTTGGTCTCACCCGAGCGTTCGCCCAGCCAATTTTGCCAGTGCAGCCACCAAGAGTCGGCATGCTTGGTCGAGCTTTCCTGCCAGGCTTTCGGATCCAGTGGCATTTCGCTGTTGGTCATGTAGCGCGCCTTGGGGTTGCCCGGCGGGTTGAGAATGCTCTGGATATGGCCGCTGTTGGACAGGACGAATTCGCACTTGCCGCCGAACAGATGAGCCGACTTGTAGCAGGAGTCCCAGGGCGTGATGTGGTCGGTGGTGCCGGCGACGACGAAGAAGTCGCAGGTGACCTGCTTGAGGTCGATCGGTGTGCCGCAGACCTCGAGCGCGCCCGGGCGGGTCAGCGGGTTGGTCTGGAACATCTCGATGAACTCGCCGTGTAGCGCAGCCGGCAGGCGCGTGGTGTCGTTGTTCCAGTAGAGGATGTCGAACACCGGCGGCTCGTTGCCGAGCAGGTAATTGTTGACCCAGTAGTTCCAGATCAGGTCGTTGGGGCGCATCCAGGCGAACACCTTGGCCATGTCGCTGCCTTCCAGCACGCCGGCCTGGTAGGAACGGCGCTTGGCCGCTTCCAGGGTCTTCTCGTCGGCGAACAGCGCCACCTGGGTGTCGAGTTGGGTGTCGAGCACGCTGACCAGCAGAGTCAGCGCATTGACCTTGGGCTGGCCGAGGGCGGCGTAATGGCCGAGCAGCGACGCGGTGGTCAGGCCGCCGGAGCAGGCGCCGAGCATGTTGATGTCCTTGCTGCCGGTGATGGCGCAGATGACGTCGATGGCTTCCTTGAGCGCCTCGATGTAGGTGGACAGGCCCCACTCGCGCTGCGCCTTGGTCGGGTTGCGCCAGCTGACCACGAAGGTCTGTACCTGGCTGCGCAGGAGGAAGCGCGCCAGGCTCTTGTCCGGCGACAGGTCGAACACGTAGAACTTGTTGATCTGCGGCGGCACGACAAGCAGCGGGCGCTCGTGCACGCTTTCGGTGATCGGCTTGTACTGGATCAGCTCCAGCACGTCATTGCGAAACACCACGGCGCCGTCGGTGGTGGCCAGGTTCTTGCCGACTTCGAAGGCCTCCATGTTCACCTGGCTGGGCATGCCGCCGTTGTGCACCATGTCTTTAGCCAGATGAGAAAGGCCATCGAGCAGGCTCTTGCCGCCGGTTTCGAAGAAGCGTTTGACCGCGGCCGGGTTGGCCATGCTGTTGGTCGGCGCCATAGCCTCGGTCATCAGGTTGATCACGAAGTGACCGCGGCTGGCGTCCTGCTCGGACAGCGAGCTGTGCTCGATCCAGTCGTGCAGTTCCTTGCGCCAGGCCAGGTAGGTCTGCAGGTAACGGCGATAGAGCGGGTTCTGGCTCCAGGCCGGGTCGGCGAAGCGGCGGTCGCCATCCTCGGGTTTGAGCGCGGACTGGCCGAGCACGACGTTCTTCAGTTCGAGGCCGAAATGGGCGACGTGCTTGGCGCTGTGGAAGGGTTGCTTGAGTGCCTGGGCGAGCACCATGCGGGCAGAGGTCAGGAGATCCTTGCCGCGGATGCCGATCACCGGGTTGAGGCCCAGGGTGTTTTCCGAGGCCTGGCGTTTCAGGTCTTCGTTATTCTTGTCACTCATCTACGACGCTCCAATGTCCTGAGTCGCGCACCGGCCGTGCTCGCGGCGAAACAAGGGCCAGGTACTGCTCGGGTTGCCGGGGGCGGATCGAGTCCGCGTCATGCATTGCATCTGGCTGGGCCAAATGCAGGGAACCTGCCAGTTCCTTGGTTACCCGAGTTTTTGCCGTTAGGCAAGCTGATCGATGGAGCAGGAGTATGCCGCGATAGTTTAGAAAAATCGTTCTAACTACCGGGTAATGAGCGGGGAGACGGGGCGGACGCTCTGCGACGGGCCTTGCGCCTAAGGTCAGAGCATCAGACGCACGACGGACTCGTTGGGGTCGCGGGATTTGCCGGCGGCGCTGAGCTGCGCCAGGTAATCGGCCCAGAGCTGGTCATGCCGGGTGGCCAGCTCGTGCAGATAGTCCCAGGTGAACAGGCCGCTGTCATGGCCGTCGTCGAAGCACAGTTTCAGTGCGTAGTTGCCGGCCGGTTCGATGCGTTCGAGGCCGACATGGAGCTTGCCGGTCTGCAGGATCGGCTTGCCATGCCCCTGCACCTCGGCAGACGGCGAATGCACGCGCAGGAACTCGGCGCTGAGCGAGTAACGCTGTTCGCCGTAACGCAACTCCAGCGTTTTCGACGCCTTGTGCAGTTTGATCGTGCTGGGGATGGGCATGAGGCAGCTCCAAGTTGCAAGCCTCAAGCTACAAGTTCAAGCGGATATGCTTGCGGCTTGTAGCTTGCAGCTTGCGGCGGTTTTCAGAGGATATAGCGCGACAGGTCTTCGTCCTGCGCCAATTCGCCGAGGTGGCCGTTGACGTAGCCGGCATCGATGCGGATCGGTTCGCCGTTCTGCTGGCCAGCCAGATCGCCAGCGCTGAAGGAAACCTCTTCCAGCAGGCGTTCAAGCAAGGTGTGCAGGCGACGGGCACCGATGTTCTCGGTCTTTTCGTTGACCTGCCAGGCGATCTCCGCCAGGCGCTTGATGCCGTCTTCGGTGAATTCGATATCCAGCCCTTCGGTCTTCAGCAGCGCACTGTACTGCTCGGTGAGCGAAGCGTGCGGTTCACTGAGGATGCGTTCGAAATCCTGCGGGCTCAGGGCCTTGAGCTCGACCCGGATCGGCAGGCGGCCCTGCAGCTCAGGCACCAGGTCGCTCGGCTTGGACAGATGGAAGGCGCCCGAGGCGATGAACAGGATGTGGTCGGTCTTGACCATGCCCAACTTGGTGTTGACCGTACAGCCTTCGATCAGCGGCAGCAGGTCGCGCTGCACGCCTTCGCGCGAGACGTCGGCGCCGCCGGCATTGGCACGCTTGGCCACCTTGTCGATCTCGTCGATGAAGACGATGCCGTGCTGTTCGACGGCTTCCAGCGCGCGGGCCTTGAGCTCTTCCTCGTTGACCAGGCGTGCGGCTTCCTCGTCGCGTACCAGTTTCATGGCATCGACGACCTTGAGCTTGCGACTCTTCTTCTTGCCCTTGCCCATGCTGGAGAACAGGTTCTGCAGCTGGTTGGTCATCTCCTCCATGCCTGGCGGCGTCATGATCTCCACGCCCATGGGCGAGTCGGCCACTTCGATGTCGATTTCCTTGTCGTTCAACTGACCTTCGCGCAGGCGCTTGCGGAACAGCTGACGGGTGTTGGAATCCTCGCTGCGCGCCGGCTCGTCGCCGAAGCCCTGGCGCGCAGGCGGCAGCAGCGCGTCGAGGATGCGCTCCTCGGCGGCATCTTCGGCGCGGTGGCGAACCTTGGTCATTTCCTGTTCACGCAGCATCTTCACTGCGGCATCGGCCAGGTCACGGATGATCGATTCGACGTCGCGGCCGACGTAGCCGACCTCGGTGAACTTGGTGGCTTCCACTTTCAGGAACGGCGCACTGGCCAGCTTGGCCAGGCGACGGGCGATCTCGGTCTTGCCGACGCCGGTCGGGCCGATCATCAGGATGTTCTTCGGCGTGACTTCCTGACGCAGCTCGGCCGGCAGTTGCATGCGCCGCCAACGATTGCGCAGGGCGATAGCGACGGCGCGCTTGGCGTCGTCCTGGCCGATGATGTGGCGGTTGAGTTCGTGGACGATCTCGCGGGGCGTCATGGACATGGAATTGGGCTCGCAATAAACGGAAAGCGGTGAGGCAGTGGACGCTACTCGGCGGCGTCCAGTTCCTCTATTGTCTGGTGGTGGTTGGTGAACACGCAGATGTCGCCTGCGATGCCGAGTGCGGTCTCGGCCACTTCGCGGGCGGTCAGGTCGGTCTTCATCAACAGTGCACGCGCGGCGGCCTGGGCGAAGTTGCCGCCGGAGCCCATGGCGATCAGGCCTTCCTCGGGTTCGACTACGTCACCGTTGCCGGTGATGATCAAGGATGCGTCCTTGTTGGCTACTGCCAGCATGGCTTCCAGGCGGCTCAGGCTGCGGTCGGTACGCCAGTCCTTGGCCAGCTCGACGGCGGCGCGTACCAGGTGGCCCTGGTGTTTTTCCAGTTGGCCTTCGAAACGCTCGAACAGGGTGAAGGCATCGGCGGTGGCACCGGCGAAGCCGGCCAACACCTGGCCGTGGTACAGGCGGCGCACCTTCTTGGCGTTGCCCTTCATGACGGTGTTGCCGAGGGATACCTGGCCGTCGCCTGCCATCACGACCTTACCGTGGCGGCGCACTGAAACGATGGTGGTCAAGGGTGAATCTCCACGCTGCGGGGCGAACTTGCCCGGATGGAAACTCAGATGGGGTGCCCGCCGCGGCTTTTCAACCAGCGGCGGGTGAATCGACGATCAGCGGACCTGGCGCTGCTGTAACAGCAGGTTGCTGTAGCCGTTGCCGGCCAGGGTCTTCTGCGCTGTCGCCAGTTGCTCGCGGCTGGCAAAGGGACCAACCAGTACGCGGTGCCAGGTCTCGTCGCGGACCTTGCCGGTCTCCACGCGTACGTTCTGGCCAAGCAGGATGATCTGCGCGCGCACGGCGTCGGCGTCGTCACGCTTGCGGAAGGAGCCGGCCTGGAGGAAGAACTGCGTGGTGACCGGCGCGCTGGCCAGCACCGGCGGCGGGGGCGGCGGCACTTCGCCTTTGAGCGCGGCTTCGGCGCGAGCGGTGTCGATCTTCGCGGCTTCTTCCGGGGTGACCGGTTTCTGCTCCGGTGCAGGCGGCGTTTCCTCCAGGGCCTGCGGCAGGATCACTTCCGACTCCGGCAGCAGGGTGTAGAAGTCGTACTTGGGCCTGGCCGGCTCGGGCTGCGTCGGCTTGGGCTCGGGTTTGCTGCTGCGCACCTGCTCGCCCTTGTCGCGCTTGATCTCGTCACGGCCCGGTTCGAGGCTGAACAGGAACATGAAGAACCCGCCAACCACCAGGCCGCAGGCCAGCCAGATCCAGCCCGGTACGGGCTTTTTCGCCGGGGCCTGATAGCGACTGGCGCCGCGTTTCGGCGCCGGCTTCTTGCGCGCTGCCATTTACATCCGCTCCAGAGTTTCCAGGCCGAGCAGCTCCAGGCCCTGTTTGAGGGTACGGCCAGTGAGGGCGGTCAGGCGCAGACGGCTGTTGCGCGTGGCTTCGTCCTCGGCAGTCAGAATCGGGCAGTTTTCGTAGAAGCTGGAGAACAGGCCGGCCAGGTCGTACAGGTAGCTGCACAGCATGTGCGGCGTGCCCTTGTCGGCGACGCTGCCCAGTAGCTCGCCAAACTGCGCCAGTTTGGCGGCCAGGGCCTGCTCATGCTCGGCGACCAGGGTGATCTGTCCGCCGATCTCGTCCACGCCCTTGCCCAGTTTGCGGAACACACCCGCGACGCGGGTGTAGGCATAAAGCAGGTACGGCGCGGTATTGCCCTCGAAGCTCAGCATCAGGTCGAAGTTGAAGCTGTAGTCGCTGGTGCGGTGCTTGGACAGGTCGGCGTATTTCACCGAAGCGATGCCGACCACGCGGGCAATCTGGCGCAGCTCGTCTTCAGCCAGCTCCGGGTTCTTGTCCATGACCAGGGCATAGGCGCGCTGCTCGGCCTCGTCGAGCAGTTGCACCAGCTTCACGGTGCCGCCGTCGCGGGTCTTGAACGGGCGACCGTCCGGGCCGTTCATGGTGCCGAAGCCCATGTGTTCCATGTCCATGCTGGCCGGTACGAAGCCGGCCAGGCGTGCGCAGGCGAAGACCATCTGGAAGTGCAGGGCCTGGCGCTGGTCGACGAAGTACAGCACGCGATCGGCCTTGAGCGTGCCGGCGCGGTAGCGGGTGGCGGCCAGGTCGGTGGTGGCGTACAGGTAGCCGCCGCCGGCCTTCTGCACGATCAGCGGCAGCGGGTTGCCTTCGGCGTTCTTGAATTCGTCCATGAAGACGCACTGCGCACCGTTGTCTTCGGTCAGCAGACCCTTGGCGGCGAGGTCTGCGACCACCTGCGGCAGGTCGTGGTTATAGGCGCTCTCGCCCTTGACGTCAGCCATGGAGAGCTTGACGCCGAGGCGGTCGTACAGCGCCTGGCAGTGCGATAGGGAGATGTCGTTGAAGCGGTGCCACAGGCGCAGGCACTCGGCGTCGCCGGCCTGCAGCTGGACCACCAGCTCGCGGGCGCGGTCGGCGAACTCGGGCGATTCGTCGAAGCGCTTCTTGGCTGCGCGGTAGAAACCTTCCAGGTCGGCCAGCTCGCTTTCGGCGGCCGCCGGATTTTCCTGCATGTAGGCCAGCAGCATGCCGAACTGGGTGCCCCAATCGCCGACGTGGTTCTGGCGGATCACGCTGTCGCCGAGGAACTCCAGCACGCGCGCCACGCCGTCGCCGATGATGGTCGAACGCAGGTGGCCGACGTGCATCTCCTTGGCCAGGTTGGGCGCGGACAGGTCGACCACCACGCGCTGCACCGGGCCGTTCTTGCGTACGCCGAGTTTGGCATCGGCCAGTGCCGCTTCCAGGCGCTGTGCCAGGGCATCGCTGTTCTGGAAGAAATTGAGGAAGCCGGGGCCGGCGATTTCCACCTTGGTGATCTGCTCGTCGGCCGGCAGGGCAGCGATCAGCTTCTCGGCCAGGTCGCGCGGCTTCATGCCGGCTGGTTTGGCCAGCATCATGGCGATGTTGCTGGCGAAATCGCCGTGGCTCTTGTCCTTGGTGTTCTCCACCTGGATGGCCGGCGTCAGGCCCGCAGGCAGCACGCCTTCGGCGGTCAGGCGGTCGAGGGCTTGCTGGATCAGGTGGCGAATGCTGTCTTTCATGTTCGGCTCGGGTTGCCTTGGGGCTTTGGTCGAAAACTGCGCATTATAAGAGCAGCTACAAGCTGCAAGCCACAAGCGGCAAGGAAAAGCGTGCCGCGTTTCCGTGGGCAGTGTGTAGGGTGGGCTTCAGCCCACCAAGGCCAACCGCTGTTGGTGGGCTGAAGCGGGACGCCGCCCGGCCCACGCTACGGACTGTTACAGCGCGTCGGCTCAAAACAGGTCAATCGGGTCCACGTCCAGCGACCAGCGCACCGCGCGGCCGCTGGGCATCTGCTCCAGCGCGTGCAGCCAGCGGTTGAGCAGGCGGTGCAGCGGGGCGCGGGCATTGCCCTGCAGCAGTAACTGCGCACGGAAACGCCCGGCGCGACGTTCCATCGGCGCCGGTACCGGACCGAGCAGTTCGATACCGGACAAGTCCAGCTCACCCAGCAGATGCTCGGCCTCGCTGCAGGCTTCATCGAGGAAGCTTTCGGCCTGGCCAGGCTTGTGCGCTTCAGCGCGCAGCAGGGCCAGGTGGCAGAACGGCGGCAGGCCGGCGCTGCGCCGCTCGCTCAGCGCCTGTTCGGCGAAGGCGAAGTAGCCCTGCTCGGTCAGTTGCACCAGCAATGGGTGGTCGGCCAGGTGGCTCTGGATGATCACCTTGCCCGGCTCCTCGGCGCGACCGGCGCGACCGGCGACCTGCACGATCAACTGCGCCATGCGCTCGCTGGCGCGAAAGTCAGCCGAGAACAGGCCACCGTCGGCATCGAGAATCGACACCAGCGTCACTCGCGGGAAGTGGTGACCCTTGGCAAGCATTTGCGTGCCGACCAAGATGCACGGCTCGCCCTTGTTGATGGTGGCGAACAGGCGATCCATCGCGCCTTTGCGCGAGGTGCTGTCGCGATCGATGCGTAGCACCGGGTAATCAGGGAACAGCACCGCCAGGCGCTCTTCGGCGCGCTCGGTGCCCGCGCCGACCGGGCGCAGGTCGACGTGCTGGCATTTCGGGCAGTTGCTCGGCTGTCGCTCGACATGGCCGCAGTGATGGCAGCGCAGCTCCTGATAACGCTGATGCACGGTCATGCGCGCGTCGCAGCGTGGGCACTCCGATAGCCAGCCGCAATCATGGCAGAGCAGGGTTGGGGCGAAGCCGCGGCGGTTGAGGAACACCAGCACCTGCTGGCCGGCTGCGAGGGTCTGGGCGATGGCCTGCTGCATCGGCCCCGAAATGCCCGAGTCCAGTGGTCGGCTCTTCACGTCCAGACGCAGGAAGCGCGGCTGGCTGGCGCCGCCGGCGCGCTGGGTCAGCTTGAGCAGGGCGTAGCGACCGCTGTGGGCGTTGTGCAGGCTTTCCAGCGACGGTGTGGCCGAGCCGAGGACGATGGGCACGTCTTCCTGGCGTGCGCGAACCAGCGCCAGGTCGCGGGCGTGGTAGCGCAGGCCTTCCTGCTGTTTATAGGATGCATCGTGTTCTTCATCGACGATGATCAGCCCTGGGTTCTTCATCGGCGTGAACAGCGCCGAGCGGGTGCCGATGATGATGTCGGCCTCGCCATCGCGCGCAGCCAGCCAGGCATCGAGGCGATCGCGGTCGTTCACCGCCGAGTGCAGCAGGGCGATGCGTGCGTTGAAGCGGCGGGCGAAACGGTCGAAGGTCTGTGGGCTAAGGTTGATCTCGGGGATCAGCACCAGCGCCTGCTTGCCGGCCTCCAGGCATTGGTGGATCAGTTGCAGGTACACCTCGGTCTTGCCGCTGCCGGTGACGCCCGCGAGCAGAAAGGCATTGAACTGGTCCCAACCTGACGCCACGGCATTCACCGCGGCCCGTTGCTCGGCGTTCAGCGGCAGTTCCGGTTGTGCCAGCCAGTGCGCAGGCTTGGCATGCGGCTGAGTGCGGCGCACCTCGACCCGTACCAGCCCCTTCTCATGCAGTAATTGCAGGCTGTCGCGGTTGAGTTGCAGCTGGCTGAGCAGGCTGTGGGCCACGCCGTGCGGGTGTTGCGCCAGTGCCTTGAGTGCGTCGCGCTGGCGCGGAGCGCGGGCCAGCCGTGGGTCGTCGACGCTGGCGCCTTTGCTGGCCAGCCAGTAACGCTCCTGGCGGGTTTCGGCCGGCTCGCCCTGGCGCAGCAGCACCGGCAAGGCCCAGCTCAGGGTGTCGCCGAGGCTGTGCTGGTAATACTGCGCCGTCCACAGACACAGCTTGAACAGCGGCGCCGGCAATGGTGGGCGGGCGTCGAGCAGCTCCAGGGCGGGTTTGAGCTTGTCGAGTGGGACTTCGCTCTGGCTGTCGACTTCCACCAGCACGCCAATCATCTCGCGACGGCCGAAGGGCACGCGCAGGCGCACGCCAGGCTGCAAGGCGCTGCGCGACACGCCAGCGGGGGCGAGGTAGTCGAACAGGCGGCGCAGCGGCGAGGGCAGGGCGAGGCGCAGGATCAGGTCGGGCAAGCCAGGAGCTCCGTTGACAGGCTGGCGATCTTAGCACGCGACGACCGGCGCCTTGCGCGGCTTGCATCGACTCGCGCGTCTGGTAAGATGCGCGGCCTATTTCTGTGCGGTGCCTGACATTGGTCGGGTGGCGGCACGACTACCCCGAGGAAAGCACCATGAAAGCCGATATCCATCCGAACTACGTTGAGATCGACGCCACCTGCTCCTGCGGCAACGTGATCAAGACCCGCTCCACCCTGGGCAAGAACCTGAGCCTGGACGTTTGCTCCGAGTGCCACCCGTTCTACACCGGTAAGCAGAAAGTGCTGGACACCGGCGGCCGTATCGATCGCTTCAAGCAGCGCTTCGGCGTATTCGGCGCCAAGTAAGCGGCCGAATCGAAACGGAATCTGGCATGCGCCACTCCGTGCTACTGAAAAAGGCGTCCCTGGTGGGCGCCTTTTTCGTTTCTCTGCTTTGCGTCGAACTGGCGCAGGCCTTCTGTCCGCTGCGCGCCGATCTGGCTCAGGTCGTCGTGCGCCAGGTGGTCGATGGCGATACCGTGCGCCTGGCCGACGGCCGCAGCATTCGCCTGATCGGCATCAATACACCCGAACTGGGGCGCAAGGGGCGCAGCGACGAGCCTTATGCCGTGCAGGCCAAGCGTCGTCTGCAGGCGCTGGTCGACGCCAGCGATGGCCGCGTCGGCCTGCTCTACGGCGAGCAGCGCAAGGACCGCTACGGCCGCACCCTGGCCCATCTTTACGACCGCCAGGGGCGTAATCTCGAAGCGCAACTGCTCGGGGAAGGCCTCGGCTTCATGGTTGCGGTGGCGCCCAATGCTGCGCTGGCGACCTGCCAGGCACAGGCCGAGCGCCAGGCGCGCAGCAAGCGCCTCGGCGTGTGGCGTGACGAGCAGGTGAAGACGGCTGGCCAGTTGCAGGGAGGCGGCTTCGCCCTGCTCGGCGGCCGGGTTGTCGGCGTGCAGCGCAATCGTGGCGGCCTGTGGCTCGATCTCGATGGCGGTCGAGTCCTGCGCGTGTCGCCCGAGCTGCTCGGCGAGTTCGACGTGCCTGCCTTACAGAAACTCAAGGGGCGGCGGGTGGAGGCGCGTGGCTGGGTCATCGACCGGCAGAGCCGCGGTGGTTTGAAATCCGGGCAGGCGCGCTGGATGCTGCCGCTTACCCATACGGCGATGCTGGAGGTGTTGCCATGATTCGTGCATTGATGCTGTGTCTGTTCTGCAGCTGGTTGGCCGGTTGCGCGGTCAATCCCGCGACCGGTCGTACCGACTTCGTGATGATGAGCGAGCGCCAGGAGCTGTATCTCGGTGCGCGCTACAACCAGGAAGTCCTCAAACAATACCCGCGCTACGAGGATGCCAAGCTGCAGGCCTACATCCAGCGCGTTGGCGAGCGGGTGGCGCGCAGCAGTCATCGCAATCAGCTCAACTACGTCTTCACCTTGGTGGACAGTCCGGACGTCAACGCCTTCGCGCTTCCGGGTGGCTACATCTATATCCATCGTGGCCTGCTGGCCTACCTCAACTCGGAGGCGGAGCTGGCCGCCGTGCTGGGCCATGAGGTCGGTCACGTGACGGCCCGTCACAGCGTGCGCCAGCAGAGCCAGTCCACGGCCTGGGGGCTGCTCGGCCAGGCCGCGGCCATCGGCACCGGTGTGGGCGCGGTGGGCGATCTGACCAGTGCCATGGGCAACGCCTTCGTGCGCGGCTACGGCCGCGACATGGAGCTGGAGGCCGATGGCCTGGGCGCGCAATACCTGGCGCGCGGGGGCTATGACCCGCAGGCGATGATCGAAGTGGTCAAGGTGCTCAAGGGGCAGGAGGATTTCGCCCGCGAGCAGGCCGCCAGGCGCGGCGAAGCGCCGTCAGCGAGCAGCTATCACGGCTTGTTCGACACCCACCCGGACAACGATCGTCGTCTGCAGGAAGTGATCGGCCCGGCGCGGGCGCTGGTCGGTGGTAACCAGGAAGTGGGCCGGGACAATTTTCTGCAGATGCTCGACGGCCTGGTATTCGGAGATTCGGCCGCCAGCGGAATTCGCCGCGGACGCAATTTCTATCACGGTGAGCTGGATTTCACCCTGAGCTATCCGCAGGGCTGGCAGCTGGTCAATCGTCCCGACGTGCTGATCGGTCACACCCCGGATGAGCAAGCCTTCATCGCAATGACCCTGGAGGCGGCGGACAAGCAGCTTTCGCCTGCCGAATTCCTGCGCAAGCGCGCTGGCAATCAGCGCCTGGTTGCTGGCGAAGACCTGCGCCTGGGGGCACTGCAAGGCTATACAGCGGTGTTGCAGGGGCAGTCGGCGCGGCGTGTTGCGGTGATCTATCGAGGCGACAATGCGTACCTGTTCGTGGCAGCGGTAAAAGGGCGCGCTTCGCTGGAAACCGAGGATCAGCGCTTCCTCGACGTCATCCGCAGTTACCGGCCGCTGAAGGCGAGCGAACGCAAGCTGGCCGAGCCGGTGCGCCTGCATCTGGTGAAGGCCAAGGCGGGCCAGAGCCTCTCCGCTCTGGCCAAGGATTTGCCGCTGTCGACCGATGGCGAGGCCCAGCTGCGACTGCTCAACGGGCTCTACCCAAGCGGCGAACCTCGCCCTGGCGAGTGGCTGAAAACGCTGCGCTAGCGCGGCGCTTCAATCGCGACCGAACGGTCTTGTGCAGGTGTATACAACTTGCGTATCCTCGGCCGCCTGCCCGTTCAACAGCCAACAAAAGCGGAAATGCCACTATGTCAGATCTAAAAACTGCCGCTCTCGAATATCACGCCCAGCCCCGCCCCGGTAAGCTGAGCGTCGAGTTGACCAAAGCCACGGCCACTGCCCGCGACCTGTCGCTGGCCTACAGCCCGGGCGTTGCCGAGCCGGTACGCGAAATCGCGCGTGACGCCGAGCTGGCCTACCGTTACACCGGTAAAGGCAACCTGGTCGCCGTTATCTCCGACGGTACCGCCATTCTCGGTCTGGGTAACCTCGGCCCGCTGGCTTCCAAGCCGGTGATGGAAGGTAAAGGCGTGCTGTTCAAGCGTTTCGCCGGTATCGACGTGTTCGATATCGAAGTCGATTCGGAAAGTCCGCAGGCTTTCATCGACACCGTAAAGCGCATCTCGATCACCTTCGGCGGCATCAACTTGGAAGATATCAAGGCCCCCGAGTGCTTCGAGATCGAGCGCGCGCTGATCGAACAGTGCGATATCCCGGTATTCCACGATGACCAGCACGGCACCGCGATCGTGACCGCCGCCGGCATGCTCAACGCCTTGGAAATCGCCGGCAAGACCCTGGAAGCGGCGAAGATCGTATGCCTGGGCGCCGGTGCAGCCGCCATCTCCTGCATGAAGCTGCTGGTGAGCATGGGTGCCAAGGTCGAGAACATCTTCATGATCGACCGCAAGGGCGTGATCCATGCCGGTCGCGATGACCTGAACCAGTACAAGGCCGTGTTCGCCACCGAGACCGACAAGCGCACGCTGTCCGACGCTCTCGATGGTGCTGACGTGTTCGTTGGCCTGTCCGGTGCCAACCTGCTGAGCCCGGAAGACCTTAACCGCATGGCGGCCAACCCGATCGTCTTCGCCTGCTCCAACCCGGATCCGGAAATCAAGCCGGAGCTGGCGCACGAGACCCGTGGCGACGTGATCATGGCCACCGGTCGCTCCGACTACCCGAACCAGGTCAACAACGTGCTGGGCTTCCCCTTCATCTTCCGCGGTGCCCTGGACGTACGCGCCACTCGCATCAACGAAGAAATGAAGATCGCCGCTGCCCTGGCGCTGCGCGACCTGGCCAAGCTGCCGGTGCCGCAGGACGTCTGCGACGCTTACGGCGGCATCGAACTGTCGTTCGGCCGTGAGTACATCATTCCGAAGCCGATGGATCAGCGTCTGATCACCGTGGTTTGCGATGCCGTGGCCAAGGCCGCCATCGAATCCGGTGTGGCGACCCTGCCCTATCCGAAGCACTATCCGCTGAAGTCGGTGGATGACGTGTTCAACGGCTAAGCCGTTCGGATGTGTCTAGTCCTGAAATAGGTTTACACCGTTTCAGCTAGATTTGCGGTACCTAGAACGCCCGATGCACTGCATCGGGCGTTTTGTATTTCAGAGCCATATGCGGCCGCTCCGTGTTGTAGATCCTGATGGCTTCGCTAACCATTGACCTAGCCTGTTCCAGATCATCGGGGCTCTGTAGTAGCAGTTCGTTTTTCAAGATTCCATTGATCCGTTCTGCCAGCGCGTTCTGATAGCAGTCATAGCCGTCGGTCATCGAGCACTGCACACCATGACGTTTGTGCAGTGCCTGATAAAGCGCCGAGCAGTACTGGATGCCACGATCAGAGTGATGGACAAGCCCTTGCCCTTGGTTAGTCCGACGTCCGTGCAGTGCGTGTCGAAAGGCGACGGCCACAGACTCGGCATGCAAACCCTCATGGACGTGATGACCGACGATCTTCCGTGAGTAAGTGTCAGTGACCAAGCTCAGATACAAAGGGCCACTGCGCGCCGGTAGATACGTAATATCCGCCACCCACACATGCTCGGGCGCTGCCGCAGTAACTTGATCGGGACCCGCTTTTAGCCGGTTCGGATGCCGATAGAAACGATGAAAGCTATGCGTGGTCTTGTGATATGCGCGC
Source organism: Pseudomonas sp. UBA6323 (assembly GCF_002439135.1). Lineage (NCBI taxonomy): Bacteria > Pseudomonadati > Pseudomonadota > Gammaproteobacteria > Pseudomonadales > Pseudomonadaceae > Pseudomonas > Pseudomonas sp. UBA6323. The sequence goes on from NZ_DJSX01000015.1 coordinate 143,613, forward strand.
TTGGGTACAACCAGCAGGCGACGTTCGGTCAGGATCGTAAATAGTCGATCACGGCCTACCTTCAGGCTGTCATTGGGCTGGTTGTGCAGAAGATGGTGCAGCTTACGCGTGCCGATCCGCGGCTGGCGCAGCCTTATGAAACTGACGTACTGCGCGACCTGCTCACCCTGTCTATGGCGCAGATCAGCAACACGGTTGCGCTTGTAGTAAGCCTGGCGGCTGATGGAGAGAAACTGGCAAGCCCTGACGACGGTCAGCCCTTGGATTTGTTCTTGCGAGAGGACTTGCCGGGTCGCTTTTTTACGATCGAAACACCGTAATCCTTCTTCAGCACATCGACCACAGCTTCAAAGAATTGAGCCTTCTGGCTCATGAACTGCAGTTGCTGCTCCAACTCCTTGATGCGTTGCTCTGGCGTCAGGTCTTTGGGATCAGTCACGGCTTGACACCTGTCGGCTCGAACCGAGGCCCCCTGGCTCCAATCCTGTCGACCATGCTTACGCAACCATACCAAAACGGTGGACCGGCCTTGGATGCCGTACCGATCCTGGGCCTGCTTGTAGGTCAACTCGCCCTTTTCGACCTGATCGACCACGGCCAATTTAAAAGTCAGCGAATAATCACGCTGCGTACGCTTAACACCTTGCTCCATCGAAACCTCCAGAGTCTCGGGCGAAAGGTGTAAACCTTATTCAGGACGGGACAATGGAAATAAAAAAAACCGCTGCGGCGGGTTTTTTTATTGAGCCTCATGCTGCCAGCAAGAGAAAAATCGCCGCCGGCGCATGATCGTAGCGCCGGTATCCCAAGTGCTCCCCGCGCCGCTTCTACTTGGCGCCTGAGGCTTGCAGCTTGTGGCTGCTTCTCTAGAACAGATCGATCGGCGCCATCTCGTCAGCCGGCAGCGGGCTGCCAGGAGCGCCCATGCCCGGTTCGAATTCGCTCATCGGTGGCGGTGAATCTTCGCTCTTGAACAATTCGAAGTAGGCGTCCGGTGTCCCAGGCGCCGCGGCGCGACCGCTGACCGGATCGACGCGAAGGGTCAGCAGGCCCTTGGGTTCCTTGGGCAGATGGCTTGGACGATCCTTGAGTACCGGGCCCATGTAGTTCATCCAGATAGGCAGGGCCACTGTGCCGCCGTATTCATGGCGTCCCAGGCTCTCCGGCTGATCGAAGCCGGCCCAGACGGTGGTCACGTAGTCGGCGTTGTAGCCGGAAAACCAGCTGTCCTTGGACTCGTTGGTGGTGCCGGTCTTGCCTGCCAGGTCGTTGCGTCCCAGCGCCAGGGCGCGGCGGCCGGTACCGCGCTTGATCACGTCCTGCAGCATGCTGGTCATGATGTAGGCCGTGCGCTCGTCGATGATCTGCTCGGCGACCTTGGGATCTTCCTGGGGCAGGTCGTCAACCGCGTTCACCGTCAGGTTGGCGTTCTCGTCGGTCGGCTCGCTGCCAGGGACGCGCGCCGGGTTGGCGCGGAACAGCGGCTTGCCGTTGCGGTCGTCGATGCGTTCGATCAGGTAGGGCTCGATCTTGTAGCCACCATTGGCAAAGGTGGCCCAGCCTTCGGCGATTTCCATCGGCGTCAGGCTTGCCGTACCGAGGGCCAGCGACAGGTTGCGTGGCAGGTCCTGCGGAGCGAAGCCAAAGCGTTCGATATAGCGCAGGCTGCGGTCGATACCCATGTCCTGCAGCAGGCGGATCGACACCAGGTTGCGCGATTTGTACAGCGCCTCGCGCATGCGGATCGGGCCGAGGAACGTGTTGTTGTCGTTCTTCGGCCGCCACTTTTGCGACAGGTAGTCGTCAGAGAGAATGATCGGCGCATCGTTGACCAGGGTTGCCGCGGTATAGCCGCTATCGAGTGCCGCACTATAAATGAAGGGTTTGAAACTGGAGCCTGGCTGACGCTTGGCCTGCACGGCGCGGTTGTAGTTGCTCTGGTCGAAGGAGAAGCCGCCGACCAGTGCCTGAATGGCGCCGCTGTAAGGATCGAGGGAAACCAGCGCACTTTGCGCCGCCGGCACCTGAGTAAAGAGCAGGCTGCCATCCTCCTGGCGCTGCACGCGCACGATATCGCCGACCTTGGCGACATCGCCGGGCTGCTGCGGACGCGGGCCCAGGCTGTTGGTATTGAGGAAGGGGCGCGCCCATTTCATGCTGTCCCAGGACACGGCCTGCTCTTCGCCGTCGCGGGTCAGCACGAGGATGCCGCTCTTCTCGACCTGGGTCACCACGGCAGGCTCCAGGCCACCGATGCTGCGGAACTTGCCCAGTTCGCTGAGCCAGGTTTCGCGGGTCATGCCTGGTAGGCGGCTTTCGGGGCCGCGATAGCCGTGGCGCTGGTCGTAGGCGATCAGCCCATCACGCAACGCGGTGTTGGCCACTTCCTGCAGGTGGCTGGGCACCGTAGTGGTGACGTTGAAGCCCTCTGTGTAGGCCTCGCTGCCATAGCGCCCGACCATCTCCGCCCGTGCCATCTCTGCTATATAAGGCGCGCTGAGTTCGGGGGTCGGTACGTGGTAGCGTGCGTCGACTTCTTCGGCCAGCGCTTGCTCATAGCTGGCCTGATCGATACGGCCGAGGCGATACAGGCGGCCGAGGATCCAGTCGCGGCGCTCCTTGGCGCGCGTCGGGTTGACCAGTGGGTTGTAGCGCGAAGGCGCTTTCGGCAGGCCGGCGATCATCGCCATCTGCGCCAGGTTCAGATCGCGGATCGACTTGCCGTAATACACCTGCGCGGCGGCTTCGATGCCATAGGCGCGGTGGCCGAGATAGATTTTGTTGACGTAGAGCTCGAGGATCTCGTCCTTGCTCAGCTCACGTTCGATCTGCAGCGCCAGGAGAATCTCGGTGGCTTTGCGCGAGAAGCTACGCTCGCTGGTGAGGAAGAAGTTCTTCGCCACCTGCATGGTGATGGTGCTGCCGCCGCTCTGAATCTGACCGCTTTTCAATAATTGCGTGGCAGCGCGCATCAGGCTGGTCACATCGACGCCATAATGATTGGCGAAATTATCGTCTTCTGCTGCCAGCAGGGCGCTGATGAATTCCTTGGGGATCTCGTCGAAGCGAATGGGCGAGCGGCGCATCTCGCCGAACTCGGCGATCAGCTTGGCATCGCTGCTGTAGACGCGCAGGGGGATCTGCAGCTGAACCTGGCGCAGCGATTCGACGGACGGAAGCGTCGGGCTAAGATAAAGGAACGCACCGCTGAAACTGAGCAGCAGCCCACAAAAAACGGCAACGCAAGACCACCAGATGAACTTCAGCAGGCGTATCAAAATGTTCGGAATTCCAAGTAAAAGAATGAGTTAAGCAGGAGCCGTGGCTCAAAGGGAAAAGCTGATCACATTATAAGCGTTTTTTTTCCCGGGGAGCCATTTGCGCTTCTGTCAAGACTGATATTTAATGTGGAAAAACATAAATAGTCCGTAAGTCGCGGATGCCAATAGGAAAACGGTCGTGCTAGGGCTCTTCACTAAGAAAGCGAATACGCTGCTGGGGATCGATATCAGCTCGACTTCGGTCAAGCTCCTCGAACTGAGTCGCTCGGGAAGCCGCTACAAGGTAGAGGCATATGCAGTCGAGCCACTCCCGGCAAATGCAGTGGTCGAGAAGAACATCGCCGAGCTGGAGGGGGTCGGTCAGGCGCTCTCCCGCGTGTTGGCCAAGGCCAAGAGCGGCGTCAAGACAGCGGCCGTTGCCGTTGCCGGTTCGGCCGTCATCACCAAGACCATCGAAATGGAAGCCGGGCTCTCCGAGGATGACCTGGAAAACCAGCTGAAGATCGAGGCCGACCAGTACATCCCTTATCCGCTGGAAGAAGTCGCCATCGATTTCGAGGTGCAGGGCCCGGCGCCGCGCAACCCCGAGCGGGTCGAGGTGTTGCTGGCTGCGTGCCGCAAGGAAAACGTCGAAGTCCGTGAGGCGGCGCTGGCGCTCGCCGGTCTGACTGCGAAGGTGGTCGATGTCGAGGCCTACGCGCTGGAGCGCGCCTACGGTCTGCTGGAGGCGCAGCTGGGCGGTGGGCATGACGAACTGACGGTCGCGGTGGTCGATATCGGTGCCACCATGACCACGCTCAGCGTTCTGCACAACGGTCGTACCATCTATACCCGTGAACAACTTTTCGGCGGTCGACAACTGACCGAGGAAATCCAGCGTCGCTATGGTCTGTCCGTCGAGGAAGCTGGCCTTGCCAAGAAGCAGGGGGGGCTTCCAGACGACTATGACAGTGAAGTGTTGCAACCGTTCAAAGAGGCTGTCGTTCAGCAGGTTTCGCGCTCGCTGCAGTTCTTCTTCGCCGCTGGGCAGTTCAACGATGTCGACTACATCCTCCTGGCTGGCGGTACCGCGTCCATCCCCGATCTTGATCGGCTGATCCAGCAGAAGATCGGTACGCAGACGCTAGTGGCCAATCCCTTTGCCGATATGGCGCTCAGCAGCAAGGTCAACGCCGGCGCGTTGGCCAGTGATGCGCCGGCACTGATGATTGCCTGTGGTCTGGCGATGAGGAGTTTCGACTGATGGCGCGGATTAACCTACTCCCCTGGCGCGAACAGCTGCGCGAAGAGCGCAAGCAGCGGTTTCTGGTAAGTCTTGCCGGGGTTTTCATCGTTGCAGCTGGCTTGGTGTTTCTTGGCGATCAGTGGCTTAACGCTGCGATCAGTAATCAGAGCGCCCGCAATGATTTCATCAAAAAAGAAATTGCCGTTCTGGATGCGCGTATCAAGGAAATCAGTGAGCTGAAAACTCGCCGCCAGCAATTGTTGGAACGTATGAAGATTATTCAGGATCTTCAGGGCAATCGACCGATTATTGGCCGTGTGTTCGACCAGTTGGTTCGGACGTTGCCGGATGGCGTGTACTTCACCAATGTCAAAATGACCGGTAAGAACATTGCGATTGTCGGCGCTGCCGAGTCCAACAATCGAGTTTCAAACCTTATGCGCAATCTAGATGGTTCCGAGTGGCTGGCCGCTCCCAACCTGACAGAAGTAAAGGCTGTCACGGCGGGGGCTCTGGATCAGGCGAATGTATTTCAGTTGACGGTTCAGCAAACGCAGCCTGATCAGGAAAAAGCGGAGGCGGCGCAATGAGTATCAAAACTTCTCTGGACAGCCTGCGTAGCATCGATGTCAATGACCTCGACATGAATAACGTCGGCTCTTGGCCGGCTGCCGTCAAGTTTATTGCTGGTCTGTTATTGCTGATTATCGTTTTGGTGCTGGGCTACCAATTCCATCTCAAGGACCTGCAAAGCATTTTGGAGCAGCGTCAGCGGGAAGAGGTAACGCTAAAGGAACAGTTCACCAGTAAAGCTTTCCAGGCCGCTAATCTGGAAGCTTACAAAGAGCAAATGCAAGAAATGGAGGTGTCATTCGGCGCCCTGTTGCGTCAGTTGCCGAGCGATACCGAGGTGCCGGGTTTGCTGGAAGACATTACCAGAACTGGTTTGGGTAGCGGGTTGGAGTTTGAAGAAATCAAACTTCTACCTGAAGTGGCTCAGCAGTTTTATATCGAGTTGCCTATCCAGATAAAGGTCACAGGTGGGTATCACGATCTCGCAACCTTCGTCAGTGGCGTTGCCAGTCTGCCACGGATTGTTACTCTGCATGACTTCCAGTTGGCGCCTGCTAGTGCAGAAAGTTCGAGTCGCCTGAATATGCAAATTATGGCCAAGACCTATCGCTATAATGATAAGGGG